>NZ_JBIMJO010000006.1:0-103216 GCF_043674095.1 Streptococcus sp. A25 | reverse complement strand
TTTTTGTCATTGACGATTTATATTTCTATAAATCACCCTGCACGTTTGGTTCGTCTTCTTTAATTTTCAAAGGTCTTATCGTCTCTCGCGACAACTATATCAGTATATCACATCCCTGATTTCCTGTCAACTACTTTTTGAAACTTTTTTCGTTTCTACTTCGCAAACAGTCCCTCGCGAGACAACTTCATTATTCTATCATCTATATCTAATACTGTCAATAGCTTTTTTCAAAAATTTTAAAATTATTTTTCATCGGCTAGGTTCTAAAAGCCTGATCAACAAATGCTTCAAATGATAGCTTGATTATTCTATCAGCTAAAGAGTCAATTGTCAATAAGGAAAATTGGGTTTTAAGCAAAAAAGAAGACCAAGAGGTCCTCTCATGTGTGTTATTTCCGTTTCCGTGCGATCAGATGAATCGGCGTTCCTTCAAAAACAAAGGCTTTGCGAATTTGATTTTCCAAGAAACGCATGTAGGAGAAGTGCATGAGCTCTTCTTCGTTGACAAAGACCACAAAGGTAGGTGGCTTGGTCGCAACCTGGGTCGCATAGAAAATTTTTAAGCGTTTGCCCTTGTCGGTCGGTGTTGGGTTAATGGCAATGGCATCCATGATGACATCGTTAAGAACAGCCGACGGAATACGGGTATTCTGGCTTTCGCTAATGGCCTTGATCATCTCAGGCAACTTATGCAAGCGTTGCTTGGTCAAGGCCGATACAAAGATAATCGGTGCGTAAGACAAATACTGGAATTGGTCGCGGATATCGTCTTCCCATTTCTTCATAGTATGATTGTCTTTTTCAAGCGTATCCCACTTGTTGACAACGATAATCATTCCTTTACCAGCTTCATGGGCAAAGCCTGCGATGCGTTTGTCATACTCACGAATACCTTCTTCGGCATTGATGACCATGAGGACCACATCTGAACGGTCGATGGCACGCATGGCACGCATGACTGAATATTTCTCGGTATTTTCATAAACCTTACCAGACTTACGCATCCCTGCCGTATCAATCATGGTAAATTCTTGACCTTCTGGGTCTGTAAAGTGCGTATCAATGGCATCACGAGTCGTTCCAGCTACTGGAGAAGCAATCACGCGCTCTTCACCCAAAATAGCATTAATCAAGCTGGATTTACCAACGTTGGGACGACCAATCAAGCTGAACTTGATAATATCTGGATTTTCTTCAACCTCTTCATTTGGTAGGTTTTCAATGATAGCATCCAAGACATCCCCTGTACCAATCCCGTGGACAGATGACACAGGATACGGATCACCTAGTCCAAGCGAATAAAAATCATAAATCTCATTACGCATCTCTGGGTTGTCGACCTTGTTGACAACTAAAATGACTGGCTTGTTGGTCTTGTAAAGGACGCGAGATACATACTCATCCGCATCGGTCACACCCTCTTTTCCAGACACGACAAAGACAATGACATCAGCCTCGCTCATAGCAATATCAGCCTGGTGCTTGATTTGCTCCATAAAGGGAGCGTCTACATCGTCAATTCCTCCAGTATCAATGATGGAGAACTTGCGATTGAGCCATTCAGCAGTCGCATAGATACGGTCGCGTGTCACACCTTCCACATCCTCGACGATAGAAATGCGTTCCCCCGCAATCCGGTTAAATAATGTTGATTTACCAACGTTGGGACGTCCCACGATGGCAATAGTTGGTAGAGCCATAGCTCCTCCTCTTCTCTTACAATAATTTATTTTTTTCTAAAATAACCTTGGTTTCAGCTTGTTCTGCCTGGCCAAATTGGGCTACAATCCGTTCTGACCACAATTCAGTCTGGCGGTCTCCAGCGTATACTGTCTGGATCTGATCGTAGGATTTGATGATTTCAATATCCTGCTCGACATACTCTTCCTCAAAGACAATTGCCTCTGTCGCCAAACGCGGTTTGACAGGATGAGCTTGAGCTGGAAGACCTAGTGCAATACAAAAAATCTGATAGGTATAGTCTGGTAAATTGAACAGCTCTGCCATTGCCAAAGCCTGATGACGAATCATGCCGATAAAGACACCGCCGTAACCTAGACTTTCCGCAGCAAGCAGGGCATTCTGACCAGCCAAAGACGCATCAACCGAGGAAATCAAGAGATTTTCCGTACCCTTGGCATCAAAATCGGTTCCGTGGAGTTCCGCTGCCTTGCTGGCACGATTGTGGTCGCCGACGAAAAACAGAATGGCCTTGGCCTGCAAGATAGCAGGTTGGGGCACCAAATCATACAGGGCCTGCTTTTTTTCCTCAGTCTGGATGACAATTATTGAGTAGGACTGGAAATTCTTCCAGCTGGAGGCAGCACGGCCAGCTGTGATAATAGCCTCTAAATCCGCCCGCTCAATCGGTTCATCTGTAAAACGGCGGACAGAACTATGGGCCAGCATCAAATCAATGGTTTCATTCATCGTCGGTTGATCCCTTTCAGGTGTAAATCTCGTGCCAAATAGCGAATGCGCTCCATGACACGTTTGGCCTGCCAGGTTTCATCACCAGACTTGCCAGAGGCGAAATGCCGCTCCAAATCATCAAGGGAGAAATTGGAAGTAAAGAAGGTCGGTAGATTTTCCTGCATGCGGTATTGAAGAATGACCTGTAGCACATCGTCACGCACCCACGGACTATGTTGCTCAGCCCCAATATCATCCAAGACCAAAACTTGAGCGGTCTTAATCTCGTCAATCTTATCCTTAACTGAACCGTCTTTGATGGCATTTTTTATATCCACCACAAAAGTCGGATAATGGAGCATGGTGGTCGACTGCAAATGCGTTTTAGACAAGAGATTAGCCAAATAAGCCATGAGATAGGACTTGCCAATGCCAAAATGACCGTAGATATAGAGTCCTTTGGGCTTTTCATCAAAGCGTTTGACAAAATCTGCAATGGCCAACATGATTTCCACCCGATTTTCATCGTTCTTATCAATGTCCGCCACCGTCACATTTTTCAGACTGGCTGGCATATTGATGAGCTGAATGCGATTTTTGATAGCTTCCAGACGACGATACTCAACCAATTCTGCCGTTTCCAAATAGGACACGTCCGCATAGCCCTCATTCATAATGAGAACAGGCTGGTAGCCCTTAGCCATATAACTTTCGTCTTGCTTGAGAAACTGGTCGCGCTGGCTGATATATTCCAAAAATTTGGAAATAGACAAGGTAATTTCCTGCTGTGTCAAACCTTGTTCTTTTATAAAGTCAGCCACATCTGCATCCGCTACAATCTCCTGGTAGAGTTCTTGATAGGACTTGCGACTAGAGTTGGCTGTTTGTGACAGCCTGTCTTGCACTGATTTCATCAGCCACCTCCTTGTGTTTCCATTTCTTCCAATTCGCGATAGAGGGCGGCTAGTTGGGCCTGTCCTTCTCTCGTTTGCTCTTGCTTAACTTCTTCCTTGCTCCAGTCCGGCACATTAGTTGCTGACACTTGCTTGTTCAGGACACTTGCCTTCTTGTTGTTTCCTGCTTTCAATTCCCTCAGATAAAGGACAGCTGCCTCTGCATTTCCAATCCCCTTATAGGAAAAATCATTGCCCAACTTGAGGGCGTATTTTTCATTGAGATTGGCCGAATCCACCTTATTAAAAGTGTAAAGAACAAGGACATTGATAACTTCATCCAAGAGACCAATTTGAGCCAAATCTGTCAGGCACTTGCGCTCCGACTGGGTCACTGCTGCCTTTCTTTGTTCCTTAATGAAGACCAAAAATTCCAGACTAGACTTGGACTTGGCCTCACGAACGATGATTTTTTCCTGGTCTGTGAGCCCACTCGTTTGTTTAGCGGAGGCTTGGTCTGACTGTGACAGTCGTTTGGTCGAAATAACCTGGCCGATAGCCGTTTCCTTGACCTTGTGATAGGTTTCCAACCAGGTCCAGCCGGACCGCTCTGCTATGTGACTAAGAGCAATCACATCGTCCGTCTCATCCTGAAATCGTAGCTGGTCCTTGGCCATCATAGCCTTGAAGGCTGACCAGTCAAAGTCCCTCTTACTCTTAGCTACAGGAGAAATATGTCCTTCCACATCAAAAACGTCTGAGAAAGATTTGGAAACATTCTTATCCTGGCTAGGGCTAGCGGGTATGAGATTCTCCACAGAAACCTCGCCAATTCTTTGCTCAAGAAGATGCCGATACAAGGGCTTGCCTAAAAATTCTCCGACACTTAAAGGAGGCATTAGCTCTAGGCCCCTAGTCTCGTCAAGCTGATAAATCTTCAACAGACCCACTGCTGACAGAATATCCAGCGCCTGCTGCAAGCGATGAAAGCCAACATTCATGTGATTTAGAATGCTAGTCCATTGGTAACGCCCCTGCCCCGAGTCACCAAAACTATATAAATAGTAATACAGCGCTAGCGCATCCAAACCGATGATGGGCTGGTAACATTTGCTCAGACTGATTACATCAGGTGCAAAATTCCCAGCTTTCAGATAGGTAAAGGGATCATTTGGTTTCATCTTTGGCACCTGGTTTCACTTTTGACCCCTTAGAAATCATCTGCTTGAGCAAGTTTTCTAACTCACCAACATCTTTGAAAGAGCGATAGACAGAGGCAAAGCGTACATAAGTGATTTCATCTAGTTCAACCAATTCTTCCATGACCAAATTGCCGATAAAGTCACTTTCTACTTCGCTATCATTTTGGGCGCGAACCTTTTGTTCTATTCGATTGACCACCTGATCAATATCACCGGTTGATACTGGACGTTTCTGAGCCGAACGAATAATGCCATTAAAGATTTTCTCTCTCGAAAATTGCTCACGGGTGCCGTCTTTTTTAACAACTACTAGTGTTTTTTCCTCAATTCGCTCATAGGTGGTAAAACGCTGACCGCATTGGTCACAGGAACGGCGACGACGGATGGTATTCCCATCTTCTGCCTGGCGACTATCAACAACATTTGACTTCAAACTCTGACACTTTGGACAACGCATACTCTTTCTCCTACTTTGCTTTTATCACTTCAGTATAGCATAAAATAATCAAAAATAAAAGAAAGCGATAAGCACGCTTTCCTAAGTACTTTCAATCTGGTCATCCAGGCGATGGTGAACCCATTCCCTGACCAGACGGTAAATGACCGCAAAAATTGGTGTGAAGAAGACCATTCCTAGAAGGCCAAACAAATTTCCACCAATCAGGGCTGCAGCCAGGGTGAAGAGGGTTGGCAGACCAACCGACTGTCCAACTACGCGCGGATAGATTACATTACCCTCAATCAATTGAATGATTTGGAAGAGAACAATAGACCACAGAGCCAACAAAGGATTTTGTACCGCCACAAAGAGGGCACTAATCAGGCAGGCTGTAAATGGACCGATATAGGGAACGAAGGATAGGACCCCTGCCAAAATACCGGCCATGCTAGCATAGGGGATACCAGAAAGTCCATAGCTGACAAAGACCAGGACCCCAATAATAACGGCCTCTACAATTTGGCTCATCAAGAATTTATCATAGGTATCTATCACAACTTCCCCGACGTAGTTGATCAGACGAACTGCTTTCTGTGGCAGAGTAGCCTGCAAGAGTTTCCCCGTCATGGACTGCAGATGTTCCTTGCTTCCCAGGATAGCCAAAGTGAAGAAAAAGGCCATAACCAGGGTCATTGTGTTGGAAAAAATGCCTGTAACATTGGATACCAGATGAGACAGAACCGGAGTGACAATACTAGAAATAAAGTCTAGATTCCTAAATTGTTCAATAAAACCTGCAATCTGGTCACCAATCTGACCAGACAAGAAGCCATTGGACTCCAGAAAATCCGTAAGGGCTGTGACCGATTTTGGAATAGCCGTCCTGCTGACCGTTACTAGCTCTGAAACTGTCTTGGTCAGGGTTGGCAAAACAATCAGAACCAAACCTGTCACAATCATCACAAAGGCAATGAGGACCCCTACAATGGCCAAACTACGGCTGGATTTTTTCAAAAAAGCGACCTTTTCAAGCTGCACTTCCAGCTTTTTCATAGGTACATTTAAGATGAAAGCAATGATTGCTCCAATGAAGAGAGAGTTCATACTTGCTAGGACAAGCTTAATAATAGCGTACAAGGCCGACCAATTAAGGACAGCTAAGAGGATTGCACCCGCCAATAAAATCAGCAAGGCCTTTTCTTTAAACGACGAATTCATAATTACTCCTTAGATTTCTTACTAACAATACTAACACAAGCCCAGCAAAAAAGAAAGGACAAGCCTTTCTTACTTAGTCACGCATGGCATATCCAACACCGCGAACTGTCTTGATATAGGACGGTTTTCCAGCTACATCCAATTTCCCACGCAGATAGCGGATATAGACATCTACCACATTGGTTTCCGATGATGTCGCCTCGTATTTCCAAACCCGCTCTAACAATTGTTCGCGAGTGACAGGCTCAGGACTATTCATCAGTGTCGCCAGGAGATCGTACTCTCGACGAGTCAGGTTAATCAGCTCATCTCCACGGGATACCGTGCGATTTTGAAAATCGATTTTCAAATCTCGATAAGCAGCCTGCAAGGGAACCTGAGTACAATGATTGTCAATAAAATCCCGACCACGGAAAATAGCTGAAATCTGCTCGACCAATTCGCTGATGACAAAGGGCTTGACCACATAGGAAACCGCATAGGACAAGACTTCCTCACCATGCTCATCCACATCTGCCGAATCAATAGCCACAATCAGGACGGATGCAGGTTTGATAGCTAATAACTGCGTGGATAATTCCTTACTGGACATATCTGACAGCTGAAAACTCATGAGAATCAAATCAAAATCCGTCTCATGCGCCAAGGACAAAGCCTCCTGGCCAGTAGAAGCATAGTCCACCAAATAGTCCTTCTTCTGCAATTCCATGGAAACAAAATGCGAGAGATTGCGCTCACGACCTGCAATCAAAATTTTCTTAGCCATAATATCCTTATCTAATCGAAAGTTTCAAGACCATTTCAGTCAGAAAGAAGGGCGCTTGCACGCCCTACTTCTATTATTTATTTTTCGCTATACCAATCATAGTGGAAGACACCCTCTTTGTCCTTACGGTTGTAAGTGTGGGCACCAAAATAGTCGCGTTGTGCTTGGATCAAGTTTGCTGGCAAGTTCTCAGCGCGGTAGCTGTCAAAGTAAGTAATGGCTGCTGAGAAGGTTGGCACAGGAACACCTGCTTGAACTGCCAAGGCAACAACGTCACGGACAGCTTGTTGGTACTTAGCTGTTACGTCAAGGAAGTATTCATCCAAGAGCAAGTTTGCCAAATCTTCATCACGTCCATAAGCATCGGTAATCTTTTGCAAGAAACGAGCACGGATGATACAACCTGCACGCCAGATTTTAGCGATTTCGCCAAATGGCAAGTTCCAGTTATTTTCTTTAGACGCTACGCGCAATTGCGCAAAACCTTGTGCATAAGACATGATTTTTGAGAAGTAAAGGGCTTGACGGATTTTCTCCACCAATTCAGCCTTATCGCCGTCATAGGCAAATGGTGCTGGTTTTGGAAGGACCTTGCTAGCTGCCACACGCTCATCCTTGTAGGTTGAGATATAACGGGCAAATACAGATTCTGTGATGAGTGACAACGGCACACCCAAATCAAGTGATGATTGACTAGTCCATTTACCAGTACCCTTATTACCAGCCGCATCCATGATATAGTCAACGATTGGCCCTTCTTGACCTTCATCATCCTTACGTTGCAAAATATCCGCAGTGATTTCAATCAAGTAGCTGTCCAATTCACCCTTATTCCACTCAGTAAAGATGTCAGCCATTTCATCTACCGAAAGACCAAGCAGGTGTTGCATGAGGTCATAAGACTCAGCAATCAACTGCATGTCGCCATACTCGATACCGTTGTGGACCATTTTTACATAGTGACCAGCGCCATCTGGGCCGATATAAGTCACACATGGAGCGCCGTCCTCTGGAGCTTTTGCAGAAATTTCTTCCAAGACATCCGCTACTAATTCGTAGGCTTCTTTTTGACCACCAGGCATGATAGACGGACCTTCAAGGGCACCTTTTTCACCACCGGACACACCTGTACCGATGAAATTGATGCCTGAATTTGCCAATTCTTTTGAACGGCGAATGGTATCTTCGTAGAAGGTATTTCCGCCATCAATCAAAATGTCTCCTTCATCCAAGTGTGGCAAGAGAGATTGAATAGTTGCATCTGTACCAGGTCCTGCTTGAACCATGAGCATGATACGGCGTGGTTTTTCGATAGATGCGACAAAACTTTCCACATCATAGCTTGGTACCAAGTTTTTGCCTGGGTTGCTAGCTACCACATCTTCTGTCTTATCAGCAGAGCGGTTGTAAATGGCTACTGTGTAACCACGTGATTCAACGTTAAGAGCAAGGTTACGACCCATAACGGCCATCCCTACTACACCAAAGTTTGCTTTTGTCATGTATACTAACTCCTATAATTACTATCTTCTATTATACACCGAAAAGAGTCTAGTGGCAAGAATTTTCTGATAATTTAACCTTCCGACATTTTTCTGAATCTTTCACTAGCTTTTTCACTCATCGAACAAGCCCTGCAATTGAGCAAATGGACTATTAGCCTCTTTCTTTTCCTGGGCTTCCTGTTGGAAATCATCCTCGGTCATCAGGGTCCAAGATTGGCCCGACGGCAAATCCTGCCCAGCCTCTTCTTCTGGCGTCAAAACCTTGATAGGAATGTTGAGAATAATGTTGTCTGCGACACTTTCTTCTAGGACAATGCAGTCCTCTTCCACCACAAAAACCATATCTTCGTCAATCAAATCCTGGTCCTTGAGAGCAGCTTCATTGGCCACAAAGAGTTCGTTGACCTGCTCCTCACGACGTAAGACCACTGGCTGGAGCGAACGGCTAGAAGCTAGGGTAATGTCGTAGGTCATCTGGTAATCTAGGAAAAAGATCCCCGCCTCAAAATGGACACGACCAGACACCTGGACAGGCGATAGGTCCAAAACCTCGCTGGAACGCCCCTGAACTTCCTGGCTCAAATCCAGTGTTTTCTCAAAAGAAATACCGTCTGGATTTTTCTGAATATCGTAAATGTGAAACATAAGCCCTCCTATTCAGCGTGTTCTGTAATGTAGTTGTAGACTTCCTGTCCAGCTACTGCACCATTTCCAACAGCCGTCGCAATCTGACGGAGCTGATTTTGGCGAATGTCGCCGATGGCATAGATGCCATACTTGCTGGTTTCCATTTTTTCATTGGTCACAACCCAGCCAGCCTCATCGGTAATACCCAAATCCGCAACGCTTTCAGTCATCGGATCCAGCCCTACATAGATAAAGACTCCGCCAAATTCAAGCTCTGACAATTCTTCAGTCTTGACATTCTTGATAACCACGCTTTGCACGCGCAGGTCATCTCCTTTGATTTCCTCGACGACACTGTCCCAGATGAAGTTGATTTTTTCATTGGCAAAAGCTCGGTCTTGGATAACTTTTTGGGCACGTAGCTGATCTCTGCGGTGAACGATGGTCACAGACTCTGCAAATTGGGTCAGGAAAAGCGCCTCTTCCACGGCAGAATCTCCCCCTCCGACAACCAAAAGTTTTTGCTGACGGAAGAAGGCTCCGTCACAGACCGCGCAGTAGGAAACCCCGCGGCTGTTGTAGGTATCTTCACCTGGAACTCCCAGCAGACGGTGTTTGGCACCCATGGCTAGGACAACCGTCTTGGTCTCCAAAACGCTATCTTCGGTAATCACTTTTTTAACAGGTCCATCTTCTTCAATGCGGATGAGGGGCCCGAAAATATGGTCCACACCGAATTTTTCAAGGGGCTCAAACATTTTTTCAGCCAAAGCTGGTCCAGAAATATGGTCGTAGCCTGGATAGTTTTCAATCTCAGCGGTGTTGTTCATCTGGCCGCCATAAATACCGCGTTCTAGGAGGGCAACTTTGAGATTGCTCCGTCCTGCATAAAGTGCGGCGGTCATGCCTGCAGGACCTGCACCAATGACAATTGTATCGTACATTCTTTCTTCCTTCTATGCCTTCAGCATTAACAAAATGGCCACGATTCCAAAAGCTAAAATAGGGATGGTCATAATGTTAATGAGCAATAAATCATATAAAAATTCTTGGCGTTCTTGATAGGTCTTATCTCGATTTTTTAAAGCTCGAATTAGAAACCAAATCAAGCTCAGCAATACCACAATAATTGTGGCAATGAGTAGTCCTTGCAAATAGTTACTTAATATTGATTGTAACATCGGTCTCCCTCTGCTAACTCTTAAAAGGTTTGACGCTTAGCTTTGCGTTCTGCACGCCCCTTAGCACGCGCTTCCACTCGCTTGGTCTTACGACGTTTTTCGTCCACCGCCCACTGGATTTTCTTCTTATAGCCCGGCTTGATTTTCTTTTTCTTCTTCTTGACCAGACCAATCATCTCGATGTCCAATTTCTCACGTGTCTTTTCACGTTGAACACGACGATCACGGTCATAGGTATCGACAAATTCGCCGTCCTTCATTTCTTTGGGCAAGAACTTGATATTGAGTTTTTCCAACTCACGAATATCGGCATCATCGCTCGGTTGATAAAGGGTAATGGCAATACCTGACAAACCATTGCGTCCTGTCCGACCGACCCGGTGAACAAAGAAGGACAAGTCCTGCGGAATGGCATCGTTGATGACATGGCTGACTCCTTCAATATCAATCCCACGAGCCGCCAAGTCTGTCGCTACGATATACTGATAATCCAAATTCTTAACTTGGTTCATGATACGCTTGCGTTCACGAGGTGGAATATCTCCGTGAATTTTAGCCACGCGCAATCCATTTGAAAGCAAGTAGCTGTGCAATTCATCTGCCCGAGTCTTGGTATTTACAAAAATCATGGCTAAATAGGGCTGCATGAGCCTGGTTGCTTCCAAAATTTGAGCATTGCGGTCGCGCCCTTTTGTCGAAATCAACCAGTTTTCAATGGTATCCGAAATGACTGTCTGGGTCTTGATTTGTTCCATGACAGGATTGGACAGGTATTTTTTCAAGAAAGGCTGGAGCTTTTGCGGAATGGTCGCGGAAAAGACCATGAATTGCAAATCTTTCGGCAGGCTCCCAGCAATCTTATCCACCGTCTCCAAAAAGCCCATGTCCAAGGTCATATCCGCCTCATCAACGACAAAGGTCTTAGCCTTATGAATAGCCAAATCACCCGATTGAACCAAGTCGTAAATCCGACCCGGCGTTCCGACAACGATATGGGGCTGACCAGCCTGCAATTTGTCAATCTGGCGATTTTTATCCGTCCCACCGACATAGTTAGACACACGGACTTCAGGTTGAAAATGCCCTGCCATCTGCTTGGCTGCTTGATAAATCTGGGTCGCCAATTCACGCGACGGAGCTGTGATAACAGCCTGCACCTGGTCCAGCTCTTCGTCCAATTTTTGGAAAATCGGAATTAAAAAGGTATGGGTCTTGCCCGAACCAGTCTTGGATTCTCCAATCAAGTCACGACCAGATAGCACCACAGGAATCAATTTTTCCTGGACCTCTGTCGGCGTGACAAAGTTAATCTCTTTCAAAGCCGCCTGGATGGACGGCTTAAGTTTCATATCTGTATATTTCATAATGTCCTCTTTTTCTGATTCCTTTCATTATACCATTTATTAGAATGACAAGCAAAAAGGACGGATGGGCATCGAAAAATTCAAAGCTTCATATCTATCGCCATTAAAAGAGACCAAAACATCCGTTTCAGTCTCTTCATTGTTTCATTTAATCCAACAACTTCTGCAATTCTTGGGCTAGTAATTGTTGAGCAACTTGTGGATTGGCCTGACCTTTTGTTGCCTTCATAAGGAAACCTGTAAAGGCCTTGTCCGCATTGCGTTTGCCGGACTTGAAGTCAGCTACGGCTGCCTCGTTATCCGCAAAGACTTGGTGGATAATCGGAATGAGGACCGCTGGGTCTGAAATCTGTACCAAGCCAGCTTTCTCAACGTAAGCCTTAGCAGAGCCACCTTCTTTCGCCAAGTGAACAAAGACTTTCTTGGCAATCTTAGATGAAATAGTGCCATCCGCAATCAAGGCAATCATCTCAACCAAGTTTTCTGGTGTCAAAGCGATTTGCTCAATAGTCTTACCTTCAGCATTGAGGAATTGAGCCACCTCACCCTGCAACCAGTTGGATACCTGCTTAGCATCGCCACCTGCTGCTACTGCCGCTTCAAAGAAGTCAGACAGGGCCTTGGTAGAGGTCAACTGACCTGCATCATAGGCTGTCAAGCCCAAGTTCTCCACATACTGAGCACGGCGAGCCTTTGGAAAGACTGGCAATTCTGCACGCACTTCCTCAATCCAACTATCATCAATCTCATAGAGCGGTAGGTCTGGCTCTGGGAAGTAACGGTAGTCAGCTGATCCTTCTTTTACACGCATGAGAATGGTTTCCCCAGTAGATTCATCATAACGACGTGTTTCCTGCTGGATTTGACCACCTGAACGTAATATTTTGGCCTGACGTTCTACTTCATACTGCAAGCCCTTGCGAACATAGTTGAAGGAGTTGAGGTTTTTCAACTCAGTCTTGGTACCAAATTTTTCTTGACCATAGGGACGAAGGGAAATGTTAGCATCCACGCGCATAGACCCCTCTTCCATCTTGACATCTGAAATACCAGTGTATTGGATGATTTCTTTAAGGGCTGTCAAGTAAGCATAGGCCTCCTCAGGCGAGCGCATATCGGCTTCTGACACAATCTCAATCAATGGCACTCCTTGACGGTTAAGGTCCACATAAGAGTAGCCGTCTGTACCGTGGGTATTCTTACCCGCATCCTCTTCCAAATGCGCACGTTCGATACGAATTTTCTTGGTTGAACCGTCTTCTAGCTCAATCTCAATCCAGCCATTGTAGCCAATCGGCTCGTCAAACTGGGAAATCTGATAGGCTTTGGGATTGTCAGGATAGAAATAGTTCTTACGGTCAAAGTGCATATCCTTGTGAATGTCCATATTCAAGGCCAAGGCAGCTTTAATTCCAGCATCCACAACACCCTTGTTAAGAACAGGAAGGACACCTGGGAAGGACCAGTCAATCACGTTGGTATTGGCATTTGGATCCTCACCAAAATGCGCAGATGAAGGTGAGAAAATTTTCGAGTTGGTATTCAACTCCACATGGACTTCTAGACCAATAATCGTTTCAAAGTTCATTAGTTGGCACCTCCAAAAATCACTGGTTGTTGCTTGTGGTAATCTGTTGTCGCTTCAAAGGCCGCAGCCACTTGGTAAATGGTCTCTTCTGAGTATTTTGGACCAATCAACTGCAAACCAACTGGCAAGCCTTCAACAAAACCAGCAGGAATAGAAAGACCAGGAAGACCTGCCAAGTTTACAGGAATTGTTAACAAGTCCGCCAAGTACATAGCCACAGGGTCATGGTTGAGCGTGTCCAACCCAAAGGCAACCGTCGGAGCTGTCGGCCCCAAAATCAAGTCATAGTCCGCAAAGACTTTTTCAAAATCTTGGATAATCAAGGTCCGCACCTGACCAGCCTTCTTGAAGTAGGCATCGTAGTAACCAGATGACAAGCTAAATGTCCCTAACATAATACGACGTTTGACTTCCTCACCAAAACCTTGGCTACGGGTTTTCACGTAAATCTCATCCAAGTTTGTCGCATCTTCTGCACGGAAACCATAGCGGATACCGTCAAAACGTTGTAAGTTAGAAGACGCCTCTGAGGAAGCAATGATGTAGTAAACGGCAACCCCATACTTAGAATGTGGCAGGCTAACTTCCTCAATAATCGCCCCCAGGCTTTCCAAGTGCTTAGCCGCCTTGAGAATGGTTTCCTTGACCTGTGGATCAATCCCTTCGCCCATGTATTCTTTTGGCATAGCAATTTTCATGCCTTTAATGTCTTGACCAATCTTGCTAGTAAAGTCTGCAATCTCATTAACAGTAGATGTAGCATCCTTAACATCATGGCCAGCAATGACGTTGAGCAACTGGGCATTTTCCTTGACAGTCTGAGAGAAAGGACCAATTTGATCCAGGGAGCTACCGAAGGCAATCAAACCAAAACGAGAAACCGTTCCATAAGTCGGCTTAATACCGACAATTCCGTTAAAGGCCGCAGGCTGGCGAATAGAACCACCTGTATCTGAGCCCAAGGACAGGCGAACTTGACCAGCCGCAACAGCAGCCGCAGAACCACCTGATGAACCACCCGGCACTTTTGTCTGGTCCCAGGCATTTTTCGTCGGCTTGAAGGCAGAATTTTCATTGGAACCACCCATCGCAAATTCATCCATGTTGGTCTTACCGATGACAATCATATCCTTGGCATAGGCCTGAGCAACAGCCGTCGCATCAAAAATCGGTTCATAATTGTAGAGCATTTTTGACGCAGCCGTTGTCAAAATACCCTTGGTTGAAATATTATCCTTAACCGCCAAAGGAATACCGGCCATGACATTGTCCGCATCAATCCCTTTTTGGTCGAGGGCAGCTGCCTGTGCCAAAGCCTTGTCTTCATTGATACTCAAAAACGCATCCACAACAGCTTCGCGGCTCTGAATATCTTCAATCGTCGCCTTGGTCAACTCGACCGCAGAAATCTCTTTTTTGACCAGGAGGTCGTGCAATTCATCAACTGTTTTATTATTCCATGTCATTAGGCATCTCCTCCCCCGTCTAAAATAGCTGGTACCTTGATGTAGAAATCTTTACTTTCAGGTACATTTTTGAACAAGTCCTTACGACTTTCACCCTGCTCTGCCACATCGGCACGCAAGACATTTTTCCGGTCTGCCATGGTGGTCGTCACTGGCACACCTGTCGTATCCACCTCATTTAACAACTCAACCATATCAACAATCTTGCTCAAGGTCGTTGCAAATTCCGCCGTTTCCTGGTCTGTAAATTCCAGCTTAGACAGCTTGGCAACGTGACGCACCTCAGCCTCAGAAATCTTCATACTTACCTTCCTCCTATTGGAAATTCATCTTCTCATTATACCATACTTTAGAAAGAGGACAAAGAACCAAATAACCTCATTTGTCAGCTTTTAGGCATGGAAAAACCAGCCTGATTGGCTGGTCAGAATCACTAGTCAATAATGGTCGCACCGAGCACATGCTGCAGATGGTTGAGGGCGAATTGATGTTTTTCCTCCGTCAAAGCCGCAATTGCTGAAGAAATGACTTCAATCTTATAACCTTTGTTATAAGCATCAATGGCAGTATGGAGCACACAAATATCGGATAAAACACCCGTCAAAACCACCGTATCAATCCTTCTTTCCCGCAAACGAACATCCAAATCCGTTCCAGAAAAGGCTGAATAATGGCGTTTGTCCATCCAACGCACACGTGCATGGTTCTGATATTCAGCATAAAAATCCGCCAGGGGACCATACAAATCACGACCACTGGTGCCCATGATATTATGCGGTGGGAAGAGCTTGCTTTCTGGATGCAAATCGTCGTCCACCTCATGCCCATCAATGGCAAAGACAATATAGTCCCCACGGTCAAAGGCTTCTTGGGTCACTTGCGCAATTCGGTCTGCAATAGCTTGAGCAGGCTTACCAGCTGTCAATTTGCCATCGTCCGCTACAAAATCAACCGTATAATCAATCGAAATCAGTGCTTTTGTCATCTTAGTAGTCACGTTTTTTAATCTCATCAAAAATAGCAGGAATCAGAACTTTCAAATAAGTCCCCTTCATACCCAGAGAACGACTTTCAATAATACCAGCACTCTCCAGCTTACGAAGAGCATTGACAATCACCGAACGAGTAATACCGATACGGTCTGCAATGACAGAGGCCGTCAACTGACCTTCATTGCCATCCAACTCACCCAAAATCGCAGCTACAGCCTTCATTTCTGAGTAAGAAAGCGTATTGACCGCCATATTGACCGCTGCCCGACGACGAATATTCTTCTCATCCTCTTCCCGCTGGAAGTTGAGCAACTGGATACCAACCACCGTCGCCGCAATCTCCACCAAAATCAAATCATCATCGTGGAACTGCTCATCATTGCGCCAAATAATCAACGAACCAAAACGAATACCCGTCACGTGAATTGGTGCAATGGTCGTCAAACCATTTGGATAGGTCGAACGAGACTCAACCGGAATAGCTGTCAATTCACTCTCCACCGGCAAGTTGACCTGCGTGTCATAAACTTGCGCAATGGCCTTAACATACTCTTCCGGATATTGCTTATTGACATAAAATTCTTCCACACGATCATTATTGGTTTTGTAGTTCATGTGGTAGCCAAGGATTTCTCCTTCCGCATTGATAATACAAGTATTACAGTCGATAATTGCAGACAGGTGGTCTGCAATCGCATTATAAGGCAGTTCTTCTGCCAATTGTTCTTCGGAACGCTTTAAAATCGACGTAATATTCCGTGTTTTTTCTAATAATGTTGCCATAAATTCCTCTTTACACTGTAATTATATTTATTATACCGAATTGTTTGCCAAATTTCAACAATTATCAGAAAATTTACTATTTTTAGAAAAGTATATATTTTTTTAGGTTTTTATAGCCATTTAAAAGAAAAATCAGGTATTTCTACCCGATTCTTGAAGCTGTATTCACAAGTAAGGTCCCTTTAGACAAGAAATAGTTTTTTTCCTACTCAAGGTCGGTTGAGATGGAATACTGACTGTATTTCGAGAAAAACTAGCCTTCTCTCAGGTGCCAAACTGTGAATACAGGGGATTAGCTTAATCTTTCTTATCCAAAGCTCGCAACATCTCATCAATCTTGTTGCCGTATTCAATGGATTGGTCCTTTTCGAAGACCAAATCAGGAATCTTATAGAGGGTCAACTTACGCCCCAATTCCCGTTTGATGGTTCCTGTCGCTTTTTGCAGACCAGTTTGAGCCTTTTGATTGTCCGAAGCCAGATTACTCATAATGGTGTAGTAAACCTTGGCCATGGACAAGTCACCGACCATCTGTACATCTGTAATGGTCACGCCCTGCACACGTGGATCACGGACTTTCTTTTGCAAAATCTCATTGACTTCGCGCTTGATTTCCATCCCTACGCGATCTGTACGAAAATGATTTGCCATAGGAACTCCTTTCTATTTCCTTATAAAGCGAAGAGGTTGCCTTTCCAACCTCTTACTTGCTTATTATTTCTTAATTTCTTCCATAATGTAAGCTTCAATGGTATCATCTACCTTGATGTCATTGAAGTTTTCAATCATGAGACCACCCTCTTGGGCATTTCCAACTTCCTTGACATCGTCCTTGTAATGTTTCAAGCTAGACAATTTACCGTCGAAGACAACGACACCGTCACGGATAACGCGGACGCTTGAATCACGGGTAACCTTACCACGGATAACCATAAATCCACCGATGGTACCAACTTTGGATACCTTGAAGGTCTCACGGATAACTGCTTCACCAATGATTTTTTCTTCGTACTCAGGATCCAGCATACCCTTCATGGCATCTTCCATTTCCTCGATAACCTTGTAGATAATGCTGTGGAGACGCACTTCAACATCGTCAGTTTCTGCCTGCTGGCGCGCTTCTGCCGTTGGACGAACGTTGAAACCGACAATCAAAGCATTCGACGCTGCTGCGAGAGTCACGTCTGACTCATTGATGGCGCCGACTGCAGAGTGAACGATATTGACACGGACACCTTCGACTTCAATTTTTTGAAGAGATGAAGCAAGTGCCTCAACTGAACCTTGCACGTCTGCCTTGATAATCACGTTAACAGACTTGACTTCACCGGCTTTAAGAGTATCAAAGAGGTTTTCAAGACTGACACGTTGCGTAGCCTGACGTTGTTTGAGAAGGGCACGTTTGGCACGTTCTTCACCTGCTGCACGCGCAGATTTTTCATCTTCATAGACCGCAAAATGATCGCCTGCCATTGGCGCCTCGTTAAGACCAGTAATCGAAACAGGTGTTGATGGTCCTGCAACCTTGACACGACGACCGAGGTCGTTGGTCATAGCACGAACACGACCGAAGGTATTGCCGACAACGATTGGATCTTGGACATTAAGAGTACCTTGTTGAACCAAGAGGGTCGCAACCGCACCTTTTCCTTTATCCAAATGCGCCTCGATAACCGTACCGATGGCACGAACAGTGGGATCAGCCTTGAGCTCTTGGATTTCCGCTACAAGAAGCACCGTTTCCAAGAGTTCGTCGATGTTTTGGTTGAACTTGGCTGAGATTTCAACAAATTCAGACTCGCCGCCCCAAGCTGTTGAGATAACACCATGCTCTGCCAATTCACCGATTACACGCTCTGGATTGGCACCTGGTTTATCAATCTTGTTGATAGCAACAATAATTGGGACATTGGCAGCCTTAGAGTGGTTGATTGCCTCGATGGTCTGTGGCATAACACCGTCGTCCGCCGCTACTACAAGGATGGTCAAGTCGGTAACAGAAGCACCACGGGCACGCATAGAGGTAAAGGCCGCGTGTCCTGGCGTATCCAAGAAGGTAATTTTCTTGCCAGCATCCTCAATCTGGTAGGCACCGATATGCTGGGTGATACCACCAGCCTCGCCTGTCGCCACACGAGAATTACGCAAGGTATCCAAAAGCGTTGTTTTACCGTGGTCAACGTGACCCATGATGGTAACAACAGGCGGACGTTCAACCATTTCCTCTTCATTTAGGTAGCCCTCTTCTACAAAGAAACGCTCGATGTCTGCATTGTCCACTTCAACCTTTTCCTTGGCTTCAATACCATAATCCACCATGAGGAGTTCGATGGTATCTCCGTCAAGAGATTGGTTTTGAGTTGCCATAACCCCCATAAGGAAGAGCTTTTTAACAATCTCAGCAGGCTCGCGCTTGATCCGTTTCGCAATTTCTGCTACGGTCATACCAGCTGTATACTCAAACTCTGTTGGCAATTCATGGAATTTACGCTCTGTGACAGGTTTGGCAGTCTGATTGTTCTTACCTTTTTTATTTTTCTTGTTGTTATTCCAGTTACTTGTTCTTTGATTTCTCACTTGATTTTGACTATTTCGATTTCTTTGTTGTTTACGTGGACCATCTTCATCGTCACTATTAAAGTCACGCTTCTTATCTGGTCGAGCTTGTTTTTTACGACGCGTATCGACTGTACTTTCCGCTACCGCAGTTGGGACTGAAGCAGGTTTGGTTTCAGCGATTGGTTTTGTTTCCACAACCGGCTCTTCAAATTTGATTTCCTTAGGCTTCTTAGGCTGATCTTTAGCTGCCTTAGCCTGCAAGAAACGCTCCTCGCTTGTCTTAGCGTATTCTGCGTTCTGCTCAGCTTTCAAAGCTGCTGCACGGGCCTTGAAATCAATCTTAGGAGCAGCTGGACGAACCACTTCCTCCTGACGACGGTCGCTGCGATTAAAGCTACCATTTCCTCCGCGATTGTCTTGGCGGCGGTTGTCACGATTGTCGCGACGGTCTCCAAAGCGGTTTTCCTTACGGTCATTGCCCCCTTGGTTACCACGGAAATCACGGCGATCGTTGCGGTTGTTGCCTTGACCAGCTTGGCCACTTTGACGGTTGTCACGACGGCCTTTCCCTTGTCCACCTTGGGCACATTTGGCCGCTTGCTCCTTGGCACGCGCCTCACGTTCTGCCTTGAAGTTACGGCTCTGTGGACGACGAACCGGTGGAGCTGGCTTGCTAACCTCTTGGCTGACAGTTTTTGCTTCAACTGGTTTTTCAGCTTTCGGTGTCTCCACCTTTTGTTCTGCCACCTTTGGCTTTTCTACAACTTTCTCAGCCTGTACGGGAGCTGGTTTGGGCGCCTCCGGCTTTTTAGCTGAAAAACTATCTGTAATTCGCTTAGCTCCCGCTTCATCAACACTCGAAGCATGGCTTTTGACATCAAAACCCAATTCTTGAGCCTTGGACACTACTTCCTTACTGCTTACACCCAATTCTCGGGCGATTTCATTCAATCTCTTCTTAGACAATGCCTTGTCCTCCTGTTCTATTCCATAATAGACCTCATCTTCTTTGTAAATCCAGCGTCTGTCACTGCAAGCACCTTTCTAGCCTTGCCGACAGCTGCACTCAATTCCAGCGTTGAAAACGCGGTTACAACTTCTACTTGATAGGTATGACTTTTATCTGTTACTTTTTTGCTTAAATTTCCGGCAGCATCATTGGCTAAAAAGACCAATTTTGCCTGCTGCTTGCGAATAGCATCAACGACCAATTCTTCCCCTGAAATCAGGCGACCTGCCCGTTGGGCCAAGCCCAGTAAATTTAAGATTTTTTGCTTCTTATTCGAGTCCAAGCTCTCTCCTCTTGACCTTGTGGTCGACATAGGCAATCAATTCATCATAAAATTCTTCTGACACTTCCATGCTGAAGGATCGGTTGAAAACCTGACGTTTCTTAGCCTGGGCCGCCTCATCATTATCCAGCTTGATGTAGGCACCACGGCCATTTGCCTTACCAGTCGGGTCAATGAAAACCTGGCCCTCTTTATTTTTTACAATGCGGAGCAAATCCCGTTTGTCGATGATTTCACCGGACACCACAGACTTGCGCAAGGGTATTTTTCTAGCTTTTGCCATGGTTGCTCCTTGAATCTTATTCTACTTCTTCGGACGTTTCTTCGACAATTTCTGCCGCTGCATATTGGGCTGCTTCAATAGCTTCATACTCTGAAGCTGACTTGATATCAATACGGAAACCAGTCAGGTGAGCCGCCAGGCGGACGTTTTGACCACGACGACCGATTGCAAGTGACAATTTATCATCTGGTACAACGACTGTCGCGTGCTTACCATCTTCTGTGTCAAAGAGAACTTGGTCTACTTCAGCAGGCGCGAGAGCATTGTAGATGAATTCTGCCTCATCTGGCACCCACTCGATAACGTCGATGTTTTCCTCAACAGGCACCATACGGTCGTTCTTAGCATCGTAGCGAGCTGGGTGGAACTTGCTCGTAATTTTCTTGATATTTGAACCACCACGACCAACGATTGTACCGATAGCGTCCACGTTTGGATTGTGGCTACGAACAGCAACCTTGGTCCGGTCACCTGCCTCACGAGACACGCTCATGATTTCAACGGTACCATCGTAGACTTCAGGAATCTCCTGCTCCATCAGGCGTTTGATCATTTCTGGATGACTACGGCTTACAAAAACGTTGACACCGCGACCATTGTCCTCGACCTTATAAACATAAACTTCAATGCGGTCGTGGGATTGGAAAACCTCACCAGGAATCTGGTCCTGCTTGGACAATTGTGCCTCAATAGTTCCCAAGTTGACATAGATGAAGCGGTTGTCGAACCGTTCAACCGTACCAGACATGATTTCATTTTCATGTTCCTTGTAGGTATTGTAGGTAATAGCACGCTTTTGCTTGCGCATTTTTTCCATGATGGTCTGTTTGGCTGACTGGGCCGCCACACGACCGAATTCAGCAGGATCTTCTGGGAATTTGATTTTATCGCCCATTTCGTAGGCAGATGAAATAGCCAAGGCATCCTTGAGGCTGATTTCCAAACGGCTATCAAAGACTTCATCTACGACTTCACGAACCGTAAATACGTGGAAATCGCCCTTCTTCTCGTCAAACTCAATAACAGCTGACTCTGATTGGCCATAGCGACGCTTGTAGGCTGAGCGGAGCGACTCTGTCACTGCTTCGATAATATCAACCTTGTTAATCCCCATGTCTTCCTCTAAAATTCGGAAGGCTTCTAGCATTTCTTTACTCATCTTGTTTTCCTTTTGACTTCAAAAGGTCCTTTCTTAAAAAATCAATCTATTAAATCTTAACAGCCAAACGGGCTTTGGCAACAGTCTGATAAGGAATGGTTACTTCTTTTTTACGGGTCTTGTCCATGTATTCTAGAACCAAATCAGTCCCATCAAAAGACAAGAGGGTCCCCTCAAAAACTTTTACCTTGTCAATAGCCTGATAGAGCTTGACATTGATGTATTTTCCAACCGCCTGCTCAACAGCTGCCGCCGTTTTCAAAGGACGCTCCAAACCAGGACTAGTCACTTCCAACATGTATTGGTCTGGAAATGGGTCTGGTTTAATCCCATCCAGGAGCGGGCTGATGACCTCTGATAAGTCTGCCGTATCTTGCAGGGAAATGCCACCCTCCTTATCCACAAAAATGGACAGGACATACTCTCCACCCATCTTGCCATATTCCACATCTACCAGCTCATAAGGGGGCTGGATGGTGGGAGCAATCGCCTCTGTGACCAAATCAACAATCGATGACATAGACACCTCCTTCGTTATCTTAAGGTACAGGTAAAGGGTTGACTTGCGCCAACCCCCTTTACTTCTTATTTACTCCTATCATTCTAGCACATGCCAGAGAAAATAGCAAGAAAAACGATGCGAAAAGGCAGCCTGTACGAACTGCCTCCTCTTTTATTGTTTAAAACTGTGCTTCCACACGATAGATAACCTGACCCTTGTTTGAGAATTTTTCCTCATACTCTGTCATAACATTGCCTTCCAAACCATCTGCATGTAGGTCTAGCCAGACCTGCTTCAAGACCATGCCGTATTGGGAAAAGCTAGCCAAACTATATTCAAATAGACCACGGTTGTCCGTCTTGAAATGAATTTCACCATTTTCAGGCAGAATTTCCTTATAGGTATCCAAGAAAGACTTGTAGGTCAAGCGGCGTTTCTCATGACGTTTCTTGGGCCATGGATCAGAAAAGTTTAGATAGAGCTGATCAATTTCCGCAGGGGCAAAATAATTGGTCAAACTAGAACCATCCACCTGCAAGAGTTTGATATTTGGTAAACCTGCTTCTAAAACTCGGTCCAAGGCGTAACTCAAAACCGTCATCTGAATATCAATACCGATGTAGTTAATATCTGGATTTTGTGCAGCCATTCCTGTTACAAAACGCCCTTTCCCTGAACCAACTTCAATGTGGATAGGGTTGCTGTTTCCAAAAATTTCAGCCCACTTCCCCTTGCACTCTTCCGGATTGGAGATAACATACTGGGGATTATTGGCTAGGAGCTCACTAGCACCTTTACGATTTCTTACTCTCATTGATACTTATAAAAATTCTGTCTAAATAACCGCAGGGCATAGATTTCTAGATTCGCCGCCTCGGTATTGTTACTTTCAAGTTGTTTAGAAATTTGGTTAAGGAAGCCTAGTTGGCCATACCAATAAATCTTACTGATAACCGTACTGTTGTACTTGTAGCCATAGCCCTTGAGCCACTCTTCCCATTCCTGTCTAGGAATGTAATGGGTCAATATAAAGGCGACATCTAACATCCGATCGGTCACACAGGCTGTTTCCCAGTCCGTCAAATAAATCAGTCCACTTGTCGTTTCCACCCAGTTTTTATGGTGGAGATCCCCATGGACAAAGGTTGCCAAATCCTGTCTGAAACGCGGTGTGGTCTGCAACAATTCTCTGCAGATAGATTGCAGGTAGGAATTACCAGCTAATTGCTTGGGCGCTTCTTTTTGCCACTTCTTCACCAACTCCGCCGGCTCCAAATAGGTATAACTTAGTTGGAGAGCCTGATTGAGCAGAATGCGTGAAAAGTGCATTCTGACCAAAATTTGCTGGACCTGTTTCCCAGACATATCGTGACGATTAAGAGTCCGACCATTCAACCATTCCTGAACAGCTCGGTCTCCCACACCCAAATCCCTATCGCTACTTAAGATGGGCGGAGTGATTTGTTCCCGAGCCAGAGCATTGACAATCGGTGGCATTTCATACTTGACAAAAACAGGCGTACCATCTGGTCGCAAGCCTTTGTATGCTTTTCCGCTGTTTCCTGCAATAGACTGCAACTGTAGCCCGCTGGTATCAATCTGCATGCCATTCCTCCTTTAAAAATTCCTTACTATTTTACTAGTTTTAGGCCATTTAGTCAATCAATTTTTTCGCTTTACTATCCAGGTAGAGCTGATTTAAAAGAATTCCGATTCCAATAAAGACCAGCAAATACTGCTTTTCCTCCAGCAGCAATAGACCTAGCACAGACTGCAAAATCAAGGAAAGATACAAAATCTGTCGCAGGACTCGTTTAAAGCTAATCAGTCGTTTGTCTGGACCGACTGGCAAAAGCTCGGCCATCAGTTGATAATCATAGGCGTAATAGAGCGGGAGCAATTGGAACAAGAGCAAATAATGAAATAAACTGGCTAATCCTACTGAGAGCCAGGATTCCCTCACCGTAACAAAAAATACAATGGATAAGATTACCAGTCTAAGAGCCAGTGAAAGGTAGTCCCCACTGCGCAAAAAGGCCCTCATGAAGAGATAGTCCCAGGTAAAGCCAGTTTCTTTTTTGATATGACCCAGTAGCCAATCCAAATAGGAACGACGTTTGACAAAGCTAGTCAGCCCCTTAACATTGGTAAAGAGGGAGAAAAATTTCAATATCGACGTTTTTCTCTTGCTCTCATATTGAAGAGCCCGGACCCAGTCCACCCTTTCTTCTTCCATAAAGGCCAGGAGTTTCCATCGAAAATAGAAATATTTGGCAATGGTTAGCATGAACATCAATGGAATAAAAAGTAGAATAGGAAGTTTTAATTTGAGGTAGAGCGGGAGTAGAATCAATTGACCAACAAGTTGGAGGCTAGCCCATACCAAAAAGGCCCTGCGATTGGCAGCAAAGAAGATTTCAGGCATTTCAGCTTCTTTTGATAGCAGGAATATCTTATCAGCCTCCTCTACGTAGGTAGCAACATTGCCTGCCAAGAACAGCAGCAAGCTGACCAGGGCCAAAATAACGTACAGCAACCAGGACTGACTGGGCAGGTTTTCTAGCAACTGCCGATACTGTAGCGCCAGAAAGCCAAAAAGTACCAAAACAACCAAAACAAAGTGGTCATTCAGTACATAACGAAGATAGGTTGCACACTGCCTTAAAAATAGATTTTTTCGTTGACCAAAGAGCGCCTTCATCCCTGCCCTCCTTCTTGGGTCAAGCTAAGATAAATCTCGTTAAGGCTAGCATCCTGCATGGCAAATTCCTGGCGTAGGTCAGTCAGATTGCCCGTAGCCTTGACCCGACCCTTATGTAGAATAACGAACCGATCACACATTTTTTCAGCGGAATCGAGAACATGGGTGGACATCAAAATGGAGCTTCCCTGAGCCTTTGCTTGATTGAGCAAGTTAATTAAATCCGCAATCGCAATCGGATCCAGACCCAAGAAAGGTTCATCGACAATCAGCAAACTCGGCTCAACCATAAGGGCGCAAATAATCATGACCTTTTGTTTCATGCCTTTTGAAAAATTCACAGGGAACCAGTCCAAACGGTCTTTCAGCCTAAAAATAGCCAATAGTTCTTGAACACGCGCCCAGGCAGATTCAGCTTCCAAATCATAGGCCATCATCACTAACTCGATATGCTCTTTCAGGGTCAGTTCCTCATAGAGACTAGGCGTTTCAGGTATAAAGCCAATTTTTTTTCGATAGGTAGCCATGTCTTCGTTGATACCCTGCCCATCAATTAGAATTTCTCCCTTGTAAGGGCTTAGGAGACCAATGATTTCTTTAATAGTAGTCGATTTCCCGGCACCATTCAAGCCAATCAAGCCGACTAGCTCCCCATCCTTCACCTTAAAATCTACATCATGTAAAACAGGAATATTGGCATAGCCACCTGTTATATTTTTTACTTCTAACATACATTTCGTCCTATTATTTGATATAATTATTATACCAAAAATCCTAGAAAGAGGTTGTATTATGTCAGATTGTATTTTTTGTAAAATTGTCTCAGGAGAAATCCCTTCTTCCAAGGTCTATGAAGACCAACATATTCTTGCCTTTTTGGACATTACCCAGGTAACTAAAGGCCATACCTTGGTCATCCCTAAAAAACATTTTCGTAATGTCTTAGACTTGGACCAGGAAACAGCCAGCCAACTATTTTCAGCCATTCCAGCTATCGCTAGCCACTTGAAAGACAAACTGGGAGCAAGCGGACTCAATATTATCAATAATAATGAGGAAGTTGCTGGTCAAACGGTCTTTCATACCCATATCCACCTACTGCCTCGATTTGAGGGACAAGATGGCCTGGATATCCGATTTGCAACAAATGAACCTGATTTCCCAGCCCTAGCCCAACTAGCCCAAGACCTCTACATAGGAGAATAATCATGAAACTTCGCCACCTACTGCTAGCCGTCGGAGCTGCTCATTTGGCCTACCAGGCTGTAAAACACCGCAAGGAAATCGCTGCAGAGGCTAAAGAAACCAAAGAACTGGTCCAACGTATCCAGGCAGATAAGCAGAAAATAACAGACCAGTTAGCCCTGCTCAATTCATTCAAGGCGCCTGTCCAGGAGCTCAGCAAGGATTTACAGTACCAACTAAAGGTTTACCAGCAGAGTATCGCAGGCAACCTGACTGAAATCCAAAAATTTACTGATAAATACAAAACAGAAGATTCTCAACATTGGGAGCGGGAATGAACTCGTCAAAGCTAAGAAGAGTTCGTCAACAAGTCTCTATTTCTTGTTGTTGACCTAAAACGGTCTATCCCCAGACCGCCTCGCGTTCCTATTTCTTGGCTCGAGCTTAAAACCTCCACAGGAGCCTTTAACTCCACACCGCATAGCTTCAAAGGTTCGGGGAACCTTTGGAGGTTGGAAATTGAGCGAACTCTGTTCGTATCAAAAAATAGTCTGGGGTGAGACTGTTGGAGGCCAATCAACCACTGCGCTGATATGTTGACACGAACTAAAGAAAGAAGCCTAGACTTTTTGCCTAGGCTTCTTTCTATGTACAAACTCGAGATTGTCTATCACTGGCCACCTTCTGCTGAGCTAGAAGAGGTTTCGACCTGACTGGACTCCGAATCTCTTGACTTAGAGGTCTCTGTTTGGCTATAGTCAATATCGTAGGTTGGCGCTGTTTCCGGTTCGTAGGTTTCACCGTTGGCTTCAACTTCGATATCATTAGTATAGGCATTGAGGACCTCGATTGGACTGGATTGTCCAAAGAGATATTCCAAAACCTTGATGTTGGTCTTGATTTTAGAAACTTTTGGCAAGCCCAAGGATTCCTTGAGGACATTTTGCATTTCCAAAACATGGGCCGCCGTCGGGATCTGGTAGGACAACTCGTCAATTGTGTGACCTTCACCACCCAATTGGTAGGATTCAACCTGATTCAGAGCATCCTTATAGCCCAGAAGACTAGGAATGGTTGAATTTGAAATCACAAAATCCGTCCGCATGTGCTTAGAGACAGCTTTCAAAATCTTTTTATACTGCGTAAATCCATCCAATTGCAAGAGCTTGGTCACCAGGGCCTGGATAACCTCGCGCTGCCGCTTCTGCCGACCAATATCTCCCTCCGGATCATCGTAACGCATCCGGGCATAGACCAAGGCCTGGTCTCCATTGACCAATTGCTCCCCAGGTGGAACGACAGCTGTGTAGGCAGGTTCATACTCATCGATAGTAATCGGGAAGCCCAAGGTATTGTTGACCTTGATACCACCAATGGCATCAACCAGCTCCACCAGGCCATCCATATTGATTTCGACATAGCGATTGATGGTAATATCCATCATCTTCTCAATGGTCGCAATGGACATGGCCGCTTGACCATAGGCATAGGAGTGATTCAACTTCTCAATCTTATCACTAGAACGACCATTCTTATTTGCTATCTCTACCATGATGTCACGCGTCAAGCTCATCATGGTCGTTTTCTTAGTTAGAGGATTGACCGTCACCAAAATCATGGAGTCACTCCGCCCTTCTTCCCAGTCCAGACCCCGAGTTGCCTGGTCGGTATCCACCCCCATCAAAAGAATGGTCAAGGGCTCAGTAGCCTCGATAATCCCTTCATCTTCTCGGTTACCGATAGAGCGAAAAGTCTTTGCAATCTCCCCGGTCGAGTAATTCAAAAAAGTCGCGGTATAGATTGCTCCTGCCCCGATTGTCAACGCTAGGATGGACAAGAACATCAATAAAATTTTAGTTCCTATTTTCATTATTCACCTATTAACTTGGCCATAGAATACAAATCTAGCCAATCTCCCTCATCTGTTCTAGCTCCCCTTGCCAGAGTCCCTTCAATCTTGAAGCCCAATTTTTCATACAAAGCCACTGCTCTTTGGTTACGGACCTGAACCGTCAATTCTAAACGCTTGAGCAAATCCATTTCCTCAGCCCAATGAATCACTTCCTCCAGCAAGATGGAACCCAGTCCCTGTCCCCAGTAGGCTTTTTTAACCGCAATAAAAATAGTTCCGATATGGCTAATACGAAACTGACTGGAGGACTTGACCGACACTACTCCGATGACTTCATCGTCTAACTTGGCCAGCAACTGCAGCTCCCGAGGATTTTCTATGCAAGCCGTAAAAATATCTTCGATATCTTGGACACCAAGCCTAAACCCCGTCTCATCCATGACAAGAAAATCGGTTTCACCTGCGACCTGGTTCATAAAGTCAATAAAGGATTGGACATCAGCTGGTTCTGCTTCCTGAAAATAAATTTCCTTCTCAACAATCATCTAACAACTCTTTCAATTGGGCACTACGCGGTCCTGACGCATTAAACTCCAACCTCCGACCGTCCTTTTCGATGGCAATACGAACTGTCAAGACATCGTCCAAGAGGTCGGCATCTAACAACTCTCCCCATTCAATCACGGTCACCCCATCGCCATACAAAAAATCATCTAGATCAATGGAATCCGGATCATCACCAATCCGATAGACATCTAAATGATAGAGTGGCAGACGACCCTCATACTCTCTTACAATGGTATAGGTTGGGCTTTTTATCATTTGCTCAATATTCAGTCCCAGGGCAATTCCCTTGGTCAAGGTCGTTTTCCCAGCACCTAGCTGACCTGATAAAACAAGGACGTCCCCTGCCCTAAGCAATTCTCCTAGTTTTCTTCCAATAGCTTGTAATTCTTGTTCATTTTGACTATACATATCTAGCATTATAGCATAGCTTCCCCTAGTTTGTCATGGCCCTACCCAACAAAAAAACTGGGTCTCCCCAGTTTCAAAGTTGCTTTAGATAATCGCTAAGATAATGAAGTTCAAGATAAAGAGTGCTGTTGAACCCCAGAGGATTGGGTGAATCTCATTTGCCTTACCAGTCGAAACTTTTACCAAGCAATAGAAGATAAAGGCTGCCGCAATGCCGTAAGAGATAGAGAAGCAAAGGGCCATGAAGAAGGCAGCGAAGAAAGCAGGAAGCGCATCTTCAAAGTTTTGCCAATCCACATCAAGGAAGCTGGATACCATCATCACACCGACGATAATCAAAGCTGGTGAAGTTGCCGCTGCTGGCACGATACCAACGAATGGCAAAATGAGGATAGACAATAGGAAGAGAACTGCAGTTGTCACAGCTGTCAAACCAGTACGTCCGCCTGCAGAAATACCAGCCGCAGACTCCACGTAAGTTGTCGTATTTGACGTACCAAAAATCGCACCAATTGACGTACCAATAGCATCTGCAAAGAGAGCACGGTCCATTTTAGAGTTAAAGCCTGTACTATTTTCAAGCGCCTTCTCATCTTCCTCAGAGAAGATGCCTGTCTTACGGCCAGTACCGATGAAGGTTCCCAAGGTATCAAAAGTATCTGACAAGCTAAAGGCAAAAATGGTCATCAATACTAGT
The DNA here is from genome assembly GCF_043674095.1 of Streptococcus sp. A25. NCBI lineage: Bacteria > Bacillati > Bacillota > Bacilli > Lactobacillales > Streptococcaceae > Streptococcus > Streptococcus sp. A25. The sequence continues at coordinate 73,572 of NZ_JBIMJO010000006.1, read as the reverse complement.
GGCAAACGGCTAGAGTCCGCAAAGAGTGAAGCCATGCCATCAAAGGCTGCTAGGAAGGTTGTGCCAAGCTCAGCAAAGGCAGAACCAATATTATTGTTGGCAAAATCAATAGCAGAAATATCAACCACACCAGCTGGAATCCCCGCAAGAGTCGTAGCAATGATACCAATCAAAATCGCACCGCGAACATTTTTAATGACCAAGACAGCAGTCAAGAGAAGACCAAAAACAGTCAAGAGAACGCTTGGATCTGTAAAGGTTGAGATGGCTGGAACAACGCCACCACCTGCAAACACGGAGAAGACCCCGTTTGAGAAGGTTTCAGCTGTCGCATCAGCAGGAGCAACACCATTAACTGTGATGATATCCGAAGCTGACGTCAGGAAGGTAATTAGGTTTGAATTTTTGAAGCCAAGGTAGGCTACGAAAACCCCGATACCACCACCGATAGCATGTTGCAAGCTAATTGGAATAGCCTTGATGATGCTCTTACGAACCTTGGTCACTGTGATAAAGACGTTGAAGAGACCGCAAAGGAATACCATTGCCAAAGCTTCCTGCCAGGTGAAACCAAGTCCAATAACAACAGTATAAGTAAAGAAGGCGTTGAGACCCATACCTGGCGCCAAGGCATAAGGTACATTGGCAAAGAGACCCATAACCAAAGTTGAAACCGCACTAGCGATAATGGTTGCCAAGAAAACTGCCTGAGAAGGCATGCCTGCAACACTGAGGATGCTAGGGTTCACAAACAAGATATAAGACATAGCGAAGAATGTCGTAAGACCTGCCATGATTTCAGTCGAAACGGTCGTTCCATGTTCTTTTAGTTTAAAAAACTGTTCCATTTTTCAATTATTCTCCTTTTATTTACGAACGATATAGCTATTATATACAAATCGTTTTTATACTTCAAGCAATTCGTGTATGAAAACGTTATTTTCTAAAACAATGTTCGTTTTTCACGAATATTCCCTCTTGATTTTTCTTCACATCCTAAAAACGATTAGCTTTTTGCTTTTCTACAGGCATTTTGCTATACTGGAACTTATTAGTTTCAAAAAGGATAAGACAAGGTATGAAGAAAAAAATTATTTCCATTGACCTAGATGGTACCCTACTAAATCAAGATAGCCAACTAAGTGATTACACAGTTTCTACTATTAAAAAAGTAAAAGAGGCTGGACATACCGTTTTGATTGCTACAGGTCGTCCCTATCGTATGGCAGAGCAATTTTACAACCAATTAGAGCTAGATACGCCCATGATTAACTTCAATGGTTCTCTCATTCATCTCCCAGGAAAAAAATGGGCCTGGGAAAAGAATATTCTTATTGATAAAAAATACCTACTCGATTTTTTGAAAGAAGAGGAGCGGTTTGAAGCAGACTTTATCGCAGGAGAATACAAAAATAAATTCTTCATTACGCAAAAACATTTAGATAAAATCGACCCTTCCCTCATGGGAGTTGAGCAAATTACACCAGACACACTCATTAAACCTGAGCTGATTACCAGCGACCCTCACTCTATCCTCATGCAAACACGTGCTACAGATAAGTATCAGCTTGCCAAGGAAATGAAGGCCTACTTCAATGATGAACTGGAAATCAATACTTGGGGAGGTCCCTTAAATATTCTAGAAACTTGTGCTAAAGGAGTTAATAAAGCTACCGCCCTTAGCTATGTCTTAAACCTCTTCCAGGCCAGTCCTAGCGATTTAGTTGCGTTTGGCGATGAGCACAATGATGTCGAAATGCTGGAACTGGCTGGCATTAGCTATGCCATGAAAAACTGTAGTGATACCCTTCGTCCTCACGCAGACCGCTTGACTGAATTTACAAATGTTGAAGATGGGGTTGCCAAAGAACTAGAAAAATTATTTCTATAAGAAAGAACTGCGTCTGCAGTTTTTTTCTTTTGTTTTGCATAGCCAGCAACAGATTTCTGAAAAGAGTATGTAAAATTTCGGAAATTTTTTCTGTTTTTAACACAAATTTGCTTGACAAATTACATGAAAACGTTTTATAATATACAAGTTCAAGGAAATGTAAGCCCATTCATTAGTTTTACATTTCAAAGGAACTAGAAAAAATTTAGGGGGAACAATAATGAGTATTGGAATCATTATTGCAAGTCATGGTGAATTTGCAGCTGGCATTCATCAGTCTGGTCAAATGATTTTTGGCGAACAAGAAAAAGTTCAAGTTGTAACTTTTATGCCAAGTGAAGGACCAGATGATTTATATGCTAAGCTCAATGCAGCTGTTGACTCATTCGATGCTGATGATGAAGTGTTGGTATTGGCGGACCTTTGGAGTGGTTCTCCATTTAACCAAGCAAGTCGCGTTGCTGGCGAACGTCCAGACCGTAAATTTGCCATCATCACTGGACTTAACTTGCCAATGCTAATTCAAGCCTACACAGAGCGTCTAATGGATGCATCTGCAGGAGTTGAAAAGGTTGCCGCAAACATTATCAAGGAAGCCAAAGATGGTATCAAGGTTCTTCCAGAAGAACTTCAACCAGCTGAGGCTGCTCCAGCTGCAAGTGCTGCTCAAGCACCTAAAGGAGCAATCCCACCAGGAACTGTTATCGGTGATGGTAAGTTGAAAATCAACTTAGCTCGTATCGATACTCGTCTCTTGCATGGTCAGGTCGCTACTGCTTGGACTCCAGCTTCTAAGGCTGACCGTATCATCGTCGCTTCAGATACAGTTGCACAAGACGACCTTCGTAAGCAATTGATCAAGCAAGCGGCTCCAGGAAACGTTAAAGCAAACGTTGTTCCTATCAAGAAACTGATTGAGGTTTCTAAAGATCCTCGCTTCGGTAACACACACGCTTTGATTCTCTTTGAAACACCTCAAGAAGCTCTTGAAGCAATTGAAGGTGGCGTAGAAATCAAGGAATTGAACGTTGGTTCTATGGCTCACTCAACAGGTAAAACAATGGTGAACACTGTTCTTTCTATGGATAAGGACGATGTTGCAACCTTTGAACGCTTGCGTGAACTTGGTGTCAAATTCGATGTCCGTAAAGTTCCAAACGATTCACCAAAAGATTTGTTTGACTTGATTAACAAGGCAGATGTTAAATAATAACTGATTAACACTGTGTGATTATCAGAAATATGAAAGGATTATAACTATGTCAGATATTTCAATTATTTCTGCAATTTTGGTCGTTTTTGTGGCCTTTCTTGCAGGTATGGAAGGTGTCCTTGACCAATTCCAATTCCATCAACCAATCGTTGCATGTACCCTCATCGGTCTTGTTACCGGTAACCTAACAGCTGGTGTTATGCTTGGAGGAACTCTCCAACTTGTTGCTCTTGGCTGGTCAAACATCGGTGCTGCGATTGCACCAGACGCTGCCCTTGCTTCTGTTGCTGCCGCTATCATCTTGATTAAGGGTGGTGACTTCTCAGCAACTGCTATCTCAGTTGCTCAAGGTCTTGCTATCCCTCTTGCTGTTGCAGGTCTTTTCCTTACAATGCTTGTGCGTACTGCATCTGTTGCCCTTGTACACGGTGCTGACGCTGCTGCAGAACGCGGTGATTTCGGTGCACTTGAGCGCTACCACTTGATCGCTCTTTCACTTCAAGGTCTTCGTATTGCTGTTCCTGCTGCCCTTCTTCTTGCTATCCCAACTGAGGCTGTTCAAGCTGCTCTTGAATCTATGCCAGCTTGGTTGTCAGGTGGTATGAACGTCGGTGGTGGTATGGTTGTTGCCGTAGGTTTCGCTATGGTTATCAACATGATGGCTACTCGTGAAGTATGGCCATTCTTCGCTATCGGTTTTGCTCTTGCTGCTGTTAGCCAGTTGACACTTATCGCTCTTGGTGCTATCGGTGTATCTCTTGCCTTCATCTACCTTAACCTTTCTAAAAAAGGTGGAAACGGTGGCGGAGCTGGTTCTAACGATCCAATCGGCGACATCCTAGAAGACTACTAAGAAGAAAGGAAGAACACAATCATGACAGAAAAAATTCAACTTTCAGTAAAAGATCGTAAAGCGATTTGCTGGCGTTCAACCTTCCTTCAAGCATCATGGAACTTTGAGCGTATGCAAAACTTGGGTTGGGCTTACACAATGGTTCCAGCTATCAAAAAACTTTACACTAAGAAAGAAGATCAAATTGCGGCTCTTAAACGCCACATGGAATTCTTTAACACACACCCATACGTTGCTGCACCTATCGTCGGTGTAACACTTGCCCTTGAAGAAGAGCGTGCAAACGGTGCTGACATCGATGATGCTGCTATCCAAGGTGTGAAAATCGGTATGATGGGACCTCTCGCTGGTATCGGTGACCCAGTATTCTGGTTTACAGTACGTCCTATCCTCGGTGCCCTAGGTGCTTCACTTGCTGTGTCAGGTAACATCCTTGGCCCAATCCTCTTCTTCGGTCTTTGGAACGCTATCCGTATGAGCTTCCTATGGTACACTCAAGAGTTTGGTTACAAATCAGGTAAAGAAATCACTAAAGATATGTCAGGTGGTATTCTCCAAGACATCACTAAAGGGGCTTCTATCCTCGGTATGTTCATCCTTGCCGTACTTGCTCAACGTTGGGTATCTATCGGCTTCAACTTCACGGTTTCTGAAGTTCCACTCTCAGAAGGTGCTTACATCGAGTGGGATAAATTGCCAGAAGGCTACGAAGGTATCCAAAAAGCCTTTGAATTGGTTGGTCAAGGTTTGTCACAAACTCCAACTAAAGTTACTACTTTCCAACAAAACTTGGACGGTCTTATCCCAGGCTTCATGCACTTGCTTCTTACCTTCCTATGTATGTGGTTGTTGAAGAAAAAAGTTTCTCCAATCACTATCATCGTTGGTTTGTTCGCATTCGGTATCGTAGCTCGCCTACTTGGAATTATGTAATCCATTAAGAAACCCCGCTCATGCGGGGTTTTATGGTATAATTAAACAAGAAATGAGGTAACTATGGCACAATCATTAAACAAACACGTCGAACTATCCACAACAGGCGTTTCCTATCTCAGTCTTGCAGGTGGAACGGTTGGCAAGTTCCTGCTAGGTGATCAAGCTCTGGAATTTTATGCTGATAACAACGTTGAAAATTACGTTCAAATTCCTTGGACATCTATCGATCAAATCGGTGCCAATGTTTCCAACAAGAAAATCAGTCGCCACTTCGAAGTCTATACTGATAGCGGCAAATTCCTTTTTGCTTCTAAAGATTCTGGTAAAATCCTAAAAATTGCTCGTGAACATATTGGCAATGACAAGGTGGTCAAACTGCCAACTCTCCTGCAAATTCTAGGACAGAAAATCTCAAATCTATTTGCAAAAAAATAAGAAATCAAGTATAATAAGACAAACGGATAAGTAGTATCAGGCGTTTTTCAGAAAGTCTGCGGTCGCTGTGAGCAGATAAACAAGGGATATGAAATTCTACCGTTGGCTAAAAATGACATACTTAAAGTGCACAGAATGTGAAGCTGGATGGAACCGCGGTAAATATCGCTCCAGCATCTCTCATTCTGTGTTTTTTATTCTAAAGGAGACATCTATGCTAGATATCAAACGTATTCGTACAGATTTTGACGGAGTGGCTGCCAAATTAGCTACTCGTGGTGTGGCTGCTGAAACCTTGGCAAACATCAAGGAATTGGATGCAAAACGCCGTGAAATCTTGGTTACTGTAGAAGAATTAAAAGCAGAGCGCAACACCGTTTCTGCGGAGATTGCCCAAGCGAAACGCAACAAGGAAAATGCTGATGACAAGATTGCGGCTATGCAAAAATTGTCTGCGGACGTGAAAAATTTGGACGCTCAACTCTTGGAAATCGATGAAAAATTGAACGCTATTCTCACTGTACTTCCAAATACGCCACATGACTCTGTTCCTGTTGGTGCAGATGAAGAAGAAAACGTGGAGGTTCGCCGTTGGGGAACACCTCGTGAATTCACTTTCGAGCCAAAAGCACACTGGGACTTGGGTGAAGACCTAGATATTCTGGACTGGGAACGTGGGGCAAAAGTAACAGGTGCCCGCTTCCTCTTCTACAAAAACTTGGGTGCTCGCTTGGAGCGTGCCCTCTACAACTTCATGTTGGACGAGCATATCGCAGAAGGCTACCAGGAAATCATCACACCTTACATGGTCAACCACGACTCTATGTTTGGTACTGGTCAATATCCTAAGTTCAAGGAAGATACTTTCGAGTTGGCGGATACCAACTTCGTCCTCATCCCAACTGCGGAAGTGCCATTGACCAACTACTACCGTAACGAGATTCTGGAAGAAAAAAACCTGCCAATCTACTTCACAGCAATGAGCCCATCTTTCCGTTCTGAAGCTGGTTCTGCTGGTCGTGACACCCGTGGTCTTATCCGCCTCCACCAATTCCACAAGGTTGAAATGGTCAAATTTGCCACACCAGAACAGTCTTATGATGAATTGGAAAAAATGACGGCAAATGCAGAAAATATCCTTCAAAAATTAGGCTTGCCATACCGCGTGTTAGCCCTCTGTACAGGGGACATGGGCTTCTCAGCTGCTAAGACCTATGACTTAGAAGTCTGGATTCCAGCCCAAAATGCCTACCGTGAAATTTCAAGCTGTTCAAATACCGAGGATTTCCAAGCTCGTCGTGCCCAAATCCGCTACCGCGATGCTGTTGACGGTAAGGTCAAATTGCTCCACACCCTTAACGGTTCTGGCCTAGCAGTTGGTCGTACAGTGGCGGCAATCCTTGAAAACTACCAAAATGAAGACGGATCAGTGACCATTCCAGAAGTTCTCCGTCCATACATGGGTGGGGTAGAAGTGATTAAACCTTAGGAGTAAGGAAGATGAACAAGAAATGGTATAAGGACAAAAGTCGTGGTGAACTGGCTGGCGTTATCGCAGGTCTTTATGACTACTTTGACCTATATGAGAACTACGGTTGGAAATTAGAAAATGTTCGTTTGGTGGTCATTATCTTGGCCATTGTCACCAACCTCCCCTTTCTAACTGCCTATATCATTCTGGCCATACTTTTACCAGACAAGTCTGAACTCAACTAAAGCTAACAAAGAACAAATGGATATAACAAAACGCATAAAAGCAAGTTTTAACTACATAATTTTATGCGTTTTTTTGTTTCGGAAAAAACTATAGACATTTGAATTAGCTTTGAAACATTGCAACTTTCGAATTGCTCTACTCTAGTACTGCCTGCACCTCAGTTCCTTGTCTGAAAGCTAATTCATTCGACTATATAAAAACCGGCAGCAGAATGGTAAGCTAATTTCTGATTTGTATTGCAATTGTGGATATTCAAAAAGCGAGTAGAATTCCTACTCGCTCTTTTCATTTATCTAAAAATCTACTCCCAAAGTCTTTAATTGTTGACGAATCTTATCTTCTAGAGCCCGAATCTCTAGTCTATCTTGTTCTAGTTGCTGCGTTACTTGCCCGAGATCGATTTCTTCCTCTTCCTCAAAAGTATCAACGTAACGAGGAATATTTAGATTGTAGTCGTTTTCTACAATTTCTTCTATTGATGCCAAATGAGCATATTTGTCAACAGACTGACGATTATGATAGGTCTCTACAATTTTTTCTACCATATCATCGGAAAGGTGATTCTGGTTCTTCCCTTTTTCAAACTCCTTGCTCGCATCGATAAAGAATACATCCTTGGTCTGACGATTTTTTTTGAAGACCAGAATAGTGGTTGGAATACCTGTGCCATAAAACAGGTTAGCTGGCAAGCCAATAACTGCATCCAGGTAATTTTTCTCAATAATCAGTTTGCGAATATGACCTTCTGCTGCTCCCCTAAAGAGCACTCCGTGTGGTAAAACAATGGCCATGGTCCCTGTATTATTTAAATGATAAAGACTGTGTAAGATAAAAGCAAAGTCCGCTTTAGAGGCTGGTGCTAACTTACCGTATTCCATAAACCGTGGATCCTTCAATTTGGACTCACGATTGTCCCATTTAGCAGAGTAGGGTGGGTTTGCGACGACCGCATCAAAACTACGTGGCTGATCGATTCCAAGTTCATCCACCCCGTCCGGCCAGTCACTTTCTAAGGTATCAGCATTATTCAAAATCATATTGCTGTAGCCGACCTGATGCATCATCAGGTTCATCCGCGCCAAGTTATAAGTAGTTGTGTTCATTTCTTGGCCATAGAATTTGATATGCTGGCCCTGAGGTAGTTCATTACGCACTGTTAGTAGCAAGGACCCTGAACCCATGGTTGGATCGTAAACAGAGAAGCTAGTATCTGATTTTTCCAAACCTAAAGTAACAATCTTGGCTAAAATCTTACTCACTTGATGCGGGGTATAAAATTCTCCACCTTTTTTACCTGCCGAAGCAGCAAACTGTCCAATAAGGTACTCGTAGATTTCTCCCAGAATATCCTTTCCTTCGTCATTTTTATACTCAATGCTGTCAATCAGCTTCACAATACTGTTCAAGGATTTTGCACGCGCAACTGTTGAATTGCCCAAACGAGAGTCCCCTAGATTGATGTCATTAAAGACGCCTCTGAAATCTTCCATAGCATCCTGATTGAGTTCTACATTGGCATTAAAATGATCGAAAATCGTCTGGTAATCACTCGCTACAATCTCACTGTTATCAATTTTGGCTACCAGTCTTGCCCATGTATCTTCAGGCTCGATGGCATACCCAAGGTGAGAAGCTGTATTTTCCAAATGCTCTACCAAGTCATTCCCAACTGCTTCTCGCGCATAGGCATCCTGAACAGTTTCCCCTGGAGCAGGACTGATAATTTCATCTTCCACCAAGAAACGCTCTTGATGCTCAGATAGGTAGCGATAAAACATGAAGGCTAGGATATAGTTCTTATATTCCGAAGCATCCATGTTTCCTCGCAATTCATTAGCCATAGACCAAATTTGATTGGTAATGGCTTGAATAGTTTTTGACATGTTTTTGTAATCCTTTCATGTTGTTTCATTTTTTACTCAAAATCTCATTTTCGCTGATGAAGAGTAATAAGCTGATCTAGGTCGGAGAAGAAGCTGCCGATGGCTTCTTGTTCGGGGAGGGAGGGGAGAGGAATCAATGAACTTTTAATATCACCAGAATTTATTGATTCAAAGGTGGAACCAGTACTCAACTTCATCCAATAACCAAACTGCTTCATTCTTATTAAAGTCTGATAGATAAAATCATTTCCCTTAATACCTGCAACTCCACGCCCAAGAACAACCTTATATCTAGTTTTGGCAACATCTCCAACAGGGGCTCTGACCGATACAATGATGTCTCCTTTTTCTGCAATCTTTGTAATTTGCGTTGTCCAAACTCTTGGTTCAACATTCCCATTTTTTAAATCGGCATTTCCTTGAACTAAAATATTGTCTAAAGGATTATTAGTATAGTTTTTTGAATCTGGAGATTGTCCCATCACTACCACCGTCACCTCCCCCAACTTACGCTGTTTCCAAGTAGTTGTGAAAGTAGGGCTTTCATTGTATTTTCAGGCCAAAATAATAGTTCCGATTGAAAGTCGCTTTCTGAAAACTCGACTTAAAACTGGTTTTTTCGTTCTTGTTCAAACTCCAAGGAGCGTTTGAGTAATTGGGATAATCCAGTCACATCTTGTTCCGCTAACATCTCCATATAAAGAGCTCGATCTTCCTTACTAATCAGTACAGGCGCTCCCAACTTGAGCATACTTTGGAACATCAAAATCAGCCGTCCTGTCCGGCCGTTCCCATCACTAAATGGGTGAATACGCTCGAACTGAATATGCACATCTGCCAGCACCTCTAACAGCTCTGCTATTTCCAAAGGCAACCCCAAGCGATAGTTGGCATTGTCCACCCACTGTTGCATGAGAAAAGGTGTTTCCTCTGGCGATGCAGTCTTGAAGGTCGCACCAATAATAGCGTTTTGCACCGACTTAAACTGCCCCCGATCATGCTGGAGGCGGTCCATCAACAAGGCATGAATATCCTTAACCAGTCCCAAACTCAGCTCTTCCCCATTATCTAAGGCAAATAGCAGAGCTTGGAAGGCTTGTTTGTGATTTTCAATCTCGTAAAATTCACGGATACTCTTGTGCTTGCCTGGTAGCGTGCTTTCCAAAATAATCGAAACCGTCTCAGGCAGAGAAATGGTATTCCCCTCAATCCCGCTGGAATGATAGGCCATTCGTACCAGAAGGTCATCTAAATAATCCTGCGAATATGTCATACTAACCTCTTTCTATATAAACATCTGCTGTAACAAGGCTTTTTTCAACAGTTTCAGATGATCCAACTGACGCTGATGAAGAGTAATAAGCTGATCTAGGTCGGAGAAGAAGCTGCCGATGGCTTCTTGTTCGGAGAGGGTAGGGAACATGATTTCATAATTTGAGTATTCCTGCGCATTGACCCCAGGTTGTCCTGAACGCATAGACATGATACTTATAAATCTCTCATAATTTGAAGTAAGGGTATTTTGAAAAACAAAATCAGGATTAAAAGTATCTTTGATTTTTACTCTAATCAAGAACCCTGCAAAATAAACTTTTCCATCTACACTTCTATAAATATAGCTTTTGCCGACACTGGCCCCTGTTCGTGCAAATAGAATATCTCCAATACTTAATCTGTATTCATCAAGACCAAATAGGTTTATTTCGGGAGAAGTTAAGTTACTAATATTGAACTCTCTGCTATCATCATCTATATCAGTAATTCTTAAATATTTATTTTCACCATCATACTCAGTTGCTGCCGAATTTAAACCATAGTCAAACGAAATCGCAACCTCCCCCAACTTACGCTGTTTCCAAGCGTCCGTAAATTTTGGGAATCTTAGCTCAGGAAAATCGTTTCCATTCCCTTTCGGAAACATTTTCTGTAACAAAGCCTTCTTCAATTCTTTAACATCATCTAATTTACGCTGATGAAGAGTAATAAGCCGATCTAGGTCGGAGAAGAAGTTACCGATGGCTTCTTGTTCGGGGAGGGTGGGGAACACTACTATCGTGGATTTTAAATTAGCCTTACTAATTGAGCTCACTTTTGTCCCCTGCATTAAAGGTAAAATTTGATTATGGTATGCAGTTGAATTAATTAGATAACCTAAATAGTAGGGGGCATAAGAAACTTTCGGCCTAGCAACTATCGTATGTAAACCAGAAACAACATTCTTACCCTTAAAATTTCGAACTTCAACAGCTTTCCCAACAGTCGAGTCTTCTGCCGCATCCGCGAAAACAATATCTCCTTCAATAAGTAAAGCATCTGTAAAGTCTGAAATCGTACTTCCAATAATTGATGGAAGTTCTTTGTTACATACATCTAAAATAGCATCATATTTTGTTAAAATATCCCCATAATGAATGTTTTGAACTTCATAAAAATACGATGATAACTTATCTCTAGAAAGTGAGTTTGTTTTTATGGAAAAGTCCGCCACTTCCCCCAACTTACGCTGTTTCCAAGCGTCCGTGAATCCGGGGAAGCGCAATCGTGGTACAGTTGATTTTTCTTTTGTCATAGTCCCTCCTTTTCTACTTTCTTTTTGTTTTATTTTTGAAAGTTATTTTTGCAATTTTTCGGACGATTTCCATTCTATTATACGCTATCATCCAGCAAAATCGCAACCTATTGACCAACCAAGTCGTCGGCCAAATCATATAGTGCTTGTCTCAACTGATTGCGGTACTGAATCTTGCTCAAGCCTTTAACAGCATCACCTTCTGCCCAGGTCTGGTAATCGCGACTAGCTTCTTTTATCAAGGTACGTAAGTGTCCGGTATCATCCAAGTCATTCTGACCATATCGATGTCTCGCCAACAACTCTCGTAGTTCTTGGTTGCGGATATGTTCCGTCAAGCCCCATTGGATTCGGAAAGCAAAGAGCTTCTTGTCAATGTAAACATGCGAAGCTTCTTGGATAATCTTCTGACTATCAATCCCCTTGACTGGATAAGCAAAGTTCATATCTTGTGTCGGAAAATCACCTCGATAGATTGCATCCCCTGTTTGACGGATCTGATCAGCATAGTAGAGGTCTTCCAAACCGCTTGCAAATCTATCCAATTCATCCCTGGTAGCTGCGGCTTCTACCATCTTCTCTTCGTGAACCTGATTCAGCAAGAGCTCAACCAGTTCGGTCAATTTATCGTAGTCAATTGTCACTTCCTTGATGTGAGTCATCTTGAGTTCAATTTGGTGAATGCTAACTTTTTGCTCTTTCGCCAAGGTTCGTTTCAATTCGTTGGCTAAGACCGTCGTCAAAAGTTTTTCTTCCTCTACAGACATTCCCAAACTTTCAATAAAGCGGTCCGGCTGATTGTAATCAAATCCTTCAATCACCCCATCAACCTCCTCTGGCTGATACTGTTTGAGCTTAGACAGTCCTTGATTGTAAGAACGGAGTAGTTCTAACATAGCTTCACGCTTTTTCTCAGACTTCGGAATATCATTGAAATCACCCGTCAACTCTCTCAATTGGTCGACCGTTTGTTTGACTTCAGCAAATACTTCCTTGAAAGGCTTAGCCACCAGTCCATTTTTTTCATTGTTATTTTTTTGTTCCGCATCTGATAAATTGGCAGCACTATCATCTGCATAGATGGCCAAGGCCTGATTCATCAATTTCTCATTATGAGCTGGCCAGCGGTAATTGACCACCCGTCCAAAAGGTTTTTTATCCATATCCTCCACACGATTGGTACGAGAATAGGCCTGGATAAGACTGGCTCCTTTAAGGGTTCGGTCAACATAAAGAGTATTGAGCTCAGGAGCATTGAAACCTGTCAACAACTGATCCACGACAATCACCAAATCTAAGTAGTTCTTGTCCTTGGCTGTTCTATTAAGGCGACTAACCAGGTCCTCTGTATAAGCAGCAACATCTGACAAGCCAAAGGACGTCCCAAATTCTGTGTTATAGATCGTAATAGCTTCAAGCAAACCAGTATTTGACACGACCATGCTATCATTATTTTGAGTATTCAAGGCAAAGGTCACTCCCACCTTCAAGACCAGACCTCCTTGCTCTCGATGCAGTTGATTGATTCGTTGAAACTCTCGGAAATACATCATAGCCATGGGTGTGGAGGCCCTGCCTCCACCTACGTGGGTGGTGAACAAGGCATTGTAACGGCCATTGCCGGAGCGATTTGCCCAGTGTTTGAAGACATCTTCGACTACCAATCGAACATGCTCTGGATTTTCATCATAGACGCTAGAAGTCACCGCATCATCCATATCATCTGGACTTAGATTGGCAATCTTTTCTTCAATCTGTGCACTTGTCCACTTCGGGTATTTTTGCCGATAAAAATCTGGTAAGTAAGTTGTTTTTAGTTTTTCCTGATCGATGGTTGTCTCAAAATCCACCTTAAACCCTAGTACATTGCGGTCACTAATGGCATTTTTAATAGTGTAGGCATGAAGAAGAGGGCCAAAAATATCTTGCGTCCGCAGACTAGCACCTGTATCATCTAAGTTGGGAGTTCCTGTATAGCCAATCCAAGCCGCTTTCTTAAAGGCCTTTTGAATCCCTGCAAAACTATCTCCACCAGTTGAGCGATGGGCTTCGTCAACGATAAACACGATATGCTTATCTGGTGATTTGAAGGATTTTCTCTTCACCAGTGTATCCAATTTTTGCACAGAAGTAACGATAATCCCACTATCCTTACTAGTCAACTGCCGTGCCAAGGCTGTGGTATTTTGAGTTTCTCGAATACTGCCAAAACTATTTTCCCCAGCTTCTGGATCATAAGCCAGATAATCATCCTTAGTCTGATTGGTCAAAGCGATACGATCCACTAGAAAGACAACCTTGTCTACCTTGGGCATTCGACTTGCCAGCCAAGCTGTTTTAAAACTAGTGATCGTTTTCCCTGAGCCTGTAGTATGCCAGATGTAGCCAACCTTGTTACAGCCTAGTTCAAAATCGACTTTTTTTATCCCCTCAATGACCGCCTGAGTGGCGTAAACTTGATAGGGACGCATGACTTTCAGCATTTGTTTCTGCGGTGTCCCATCTAAGATCATGTAGTTGGTCGCCATCTGATGAGCCATAGGAATGCTGAGCATGGAATCCGCAAATTCTTTCCAATTCCGAACCTTACTACCGTTAGATTTACGCTGCCAGTGGAAAGCAAAGTCTTTATTAAATTTCTCCGCAGTGGTATTGGCCATATAGCGAACATTGTTGGGGGCGATAGCGACTAGAATCTGCAAGGTAGAAAAAATATCCGTATATTGCCGTTCCTGGATATATTGGTGCATTTGGTTCAATGCCTTGTCCACATCTACCGTATCCTTTTTCTCTTCAATCTGAATAATAGGTAAGCCATTAATCAGCAAGGTTGTATCGAATATACATTCTCGTCGTCCAGGGATTTTAGGAGCCCTACGAATTTGGTTCACCACTTGGTAGACAGTGTCCCCACCGCCTATCTTACGTTGGTCGAATACTGTCAAAAATGTATGCCGTCCATCATCAAGCGTAATTTCCAATTCGGAAACACCGCTAATCCCATATAAAAACTGACCAGCCTCATAAGGTGTCTTCAGATCTGAAATAATCTGCTTGACCTGAGCAAACTCGGTATCGCTCAAGGGTTTGTCCAATCGATGTTGGTTGTGTTGCCAGAGAATATTACGAAAATTTTCCCATAATTGCTCCGTTGTCTTGATACCCGGCTCATAAGTCCACAGTTTAGATTTGACTGCATACAGGGTCGAAGAATCACTAACAGACCATTCTAGACCTTCTAGGTGCTCCGGTTGTGTAATAGTCCCTGTCGTAATATATTGAATCAATTCTGTTTCAAATGCTAATTCATTCATGTGCGTAAACCTCCTTTAACAAATATGTTAGTCGTAAAAAATCTCCTTGCGCATAAGCTTGCCGCTTCTGCCGTAAGGCTAATCCATCTAAATAAATCTTTCCTAGTTTCTGCTGACTATCTAAAGGAGGCAAGGAGCCTAGCTGTAAACTTTTCAGTTGCTTGACTGTATATTTCATTACCTCACTCCCCTGTAAGCTTTGGTAAAACTGCCGTCTAATAGCCGAGGATTCATTGATCAGATACAACAAGAAGACCTTATCCAGCTTTGCATTGGGCTCAATTTTGATATAGTTTTGTGTATAGAGTAAGCCTGCGTGCTCTGCTCTCACTAAAACAGCCTTCCCCGATAGTAAACTAAAGAGTAAGTCTCCCTCCTCTAGCAAGGTCACTTCTCTATCTGTCGTCACGGTCCGACTATCTATCACTTCTTCTATCACCTCATAACCATCCAATTGATGATGTTGCTGATTGTAGAGGATATAGTCTCTAGCATCTTCCCAGCTGGTAGTATCCAAGCGAACCTGTAAACTACCTCCCGTAAAGTGAGCTAATTCTTCTAGTTTCATAATTTTCCTTTCCTTGAAATTTTTCATAATTACATTTTTTGTTAAACTAAATATAGCATCTTCTCAGAAATATGTCAATAAATTATGTAATTTATAAAAATTAAAAAAGGAGCTTCTGCTATGAACTTATCAAAAGAAAAACTGCTTTTCCATCACTATTATGCAAATTGGCTACGGATTTACAAGGAAGGAGCCATTCGAGAAGTCACTCTCAAGAAATATAGAATGACATTGCAGTGGCTTATCAGGCTAGCTCCTAGTCTGTTGTTGGAAGATTTGAATCGGGTTCGTTACCAAGAATTGATTAACAGCTATGCTAAAACACATGAACGACAGACAACCATGGATTTTCATCACCAGTTGAAAGGAGCTATTTTAGATGCTGTAGATGAAGGAATTATTGAACGAGATCCGACACGTAAGGTGATTATCAAAGGAAGACTTCCTCGAAAGAAAAAGACAAAATACCTCAACCAATTTGAACTTCATCAGTTGATACAAGAATTACGTCTCGGAGAGGAGCTGAATTGGGATTGGCTCATCTTATTGATTGCTAAAACAGGTATTCGATTCTCCGAAGCCCTTGCTCTCACTACTCAAGATTTTGATTTTCACCGACAGCTATTGACCATTGATAAAACATGGAATTATAAAGGAGATGGCGGATTTTTACCTACAAAAAATAAATCTTCAATTCGAAAAATCCAACTCGACTGGCAAACCAGCACCCAATTCGCCAACTTATTGAAGCACACCCAACCTGATGACCTACTTTTCGTGAAGAAAGAGCGGATATACAACTCTACCATCAATGCCATTCTTGAAAAGCGTTGCCTAAGTGCAAACCTTCCTGTCATCACCATTCATGCCCTGCGACACACCCATGCATCTATTTTATTATTTGCCGGGGTTTCTATCGCAAGTGTTGCTAGACGACTTGGTCATGCAAGCATAACAACGACCCAGAAAACCTATCTTCATATCATTCGTGAATTAGAAAACCAAGATGTTGATTTAATTATGCGGTCACTGTCAGGACTTTGTTGACATTCCTATCTCTATCGTGACAAGGCTTGTACTGGTCATTGCAAAAGACGACTCCACTTGGAATCGTCTTTTCTGTTGCTTATTGAAAATAGTAGAGTGCCACTACCGACCAAGCATTGTTGATAAAATGAACAGCAATAGGATAAATCAAGTAGCCTGTCTTATGATAGAGGATACAAAAGATGAGGCCACCTCCCCCATAAATCAGCCAAGAGGCAAGATCGGTCGGTCCATGAAGGGCTCCGAAAAGCAAGCTTGAAACAATGATTCCAACAACTGCTTGCGACCCAAACAATTTCTTAAAGAAATAACCCCGCAATATAACCTCTTCTGCAATTGCTGGCAAAAATGCTGTTGTCAAGAGTGCCAGCCCAAAAGGAACTCCCTTCAAAGATTCGATAATGAAGGCGTCGTTAGCTGTCGTCGTAGCCCCCTGCAATTCCAACAAATAGAAACCAAGCATGTCTGTCAGTTGCATGGTAGCAAAGGCTAGTATGACTATTGCCAGACCGTCCCAAGAAAGAACGTTTTTGTCCCAGATAGGTAGATTATTTTTCTCAGCCCGCCACCAGAAGAAGACCAGAAGACCCAGTGTCACCAGTCCAGCCATTACCAAGGCAGTTTGTGACTTGGACTCTTCCAAAATCATATCTGGAATCACACAAAATACCAAAAATATAAAAACTCGCAGCAAAACCCAAATCTTCCGACCAATCCATTCCAAACCTTGACTCAGTTTCTCCATACTCTTCTCCTCTTCCGCTCCATCATATAGAGTGCCTTCAATCTATTATAGGATTTCACGCAATGTCAATCAATCTGTTTTGTTGTTGTAATGCAATTTTACAAAAATTCAATGAATTTGTCAATATACACTAAAAAAACAAATACCCTTACGATGTTTGTTGCCATCACCCCACTGATTATCCAGCGGGGTGTGTCATCTTCAAGTAGGGTTCTAGTAGAGAAAAAACCTGAATCAAGCGTTCCAGCAGTTCCTCCTCGGAGGCAACGGTTCTAAACGGTACATCATACTTGACCAATACTTTACGAATCCGTCCTGCTTCAACGGCTTGTAATAGGCTCTGTCTATTCTCCTCCGTTCCATCCAGGCGATAAAATACCTGTCCCTCTTGCACCCAATAATAAAGCGGTGCCGCAATCGAGCAGTTCAGAACGCGATTTTGCTGAAGCAGAGAGGTCTCCACTTTCTTTCGCTCAATAAAACTGACTTCTACTGAAATCCCTGCCTCAACTCCCTTACCATACAGACGAATAGCTAGAGCTGAGTCCGTTAGACTGGCAGAGGGCAAACGGTAATAGGTCCAAAAATGTGGTCTGCAAATTTGGGCTTGATTCATCCATTGACTGACCCTCTCAGGCACAAAGGGACTGACGTGCTCAGCTAAGACTAAACTTAATGTCTGAAACTCCTTGCGTGCTGCCTGTGCTACATTTCTTAAGGCTATCATATCGCCTGCCAAAGCTCCTGCTTTTTCAGGCTTGCAATAATGAACCCCTTGATAATCCAGGTATCTGCGACACTGTTCAAGCATCTGAATCTCCTTTCCACTTCTCCATATAGACCATATCCATGCCTTCTTGTTCAGGTTCGGTTTTGATAGCCTTGTAACCGAGTTTTTCGTAGAAAGCAACTAATCTGGGTTCCTGTAAGACCGTGCACAACACCCAGCGTCTAACTGTCGGATAGAGGCTTTCTAATTCTAACAGAGCCTTGTGCCCATAGCCTTTTCCTCTGTGGTCTGGATCAATGCCAATCAAGCCTAGCCAGCCCTGGTCTGCATCTTCAGCGACTGTTGTTCGTACCAATCCGACTGTATGACCTTCTTCCACAATCTTATAATAGTTGCAATTTGGTCGTGCAAAGCGTGATTGGAAGTAGTCCATGGTTTCAATGGCAGGGTTGTACTGGTCATGATAGGTTTCATACAAGGCTGCAAAGGCTCGGTACTGAATAGGTAGCAATTCTTCTGCGTTTGATAAATCTGCTTTTACTAACATGGAAAACCTCCTGGAAACTATTTTATCCATTGTATCAAATGTCACAAAAAAATACTAGGTCTTCCTAGTATTTTCTAAAGCGTTGATAGCGGTTTTCGAGTAGTTGTTCAAGTGGTAAAGCTTGTAGTTGAGCCAACTGACTGACCAGATTGTCCTTGATGTCAGACAAGACTTCCTTGGTCGCTCTGCCATTTTCCAAAATAACCCGATCGACCACTTGGAGTTTCTCCAACTCATAGGAAGTGATCTTCATCAGTTCTGCCGCTTCCATGGCACGACTACCGTCTTTCCAGAGGATAGAGGCGAAACCTTCAGGGCTGAGGACGGCGTACATGGAGTTTTCCAGCATCCAGACCTGGTCTGCGACTGCTAGGGCAAGTGCTCCACCAGAGCCTCCCTCGCCGATGATAATGGCGATAATGGGCACCTTGAGATCGCTCATCTCCATGAGGTTACGGGCAATAGCCTCGCCCTGTCCACGCTCCTCGGCACCGACGCCTGGATAGGCTCCAGCGGTATTGATGAAGGTGACAACGGGACGACCAAACTTCTCCGCCTGCTTCATGAGGCGAAGGGCCTTGCGGTAGCCTTCTGGGTGGGGCTGACCGAAGTTTCGTTTGAGGTTGTCCTGAAGGTTCTTCCCTTTCTGGATACCGATGACTGTCACCGGCTGACCAGCTAAAAAGCCAATGCCACCTACAACAGCTCCGTCATCGCGGAAATTCCGATCCCCATGCAATTCGATAAAGTCATCAAAGAGCTGGGTGGCATAATCCAAGGTCGTCAAGCGAGCCTGATCTCGTGCCAAACGGATCATACGTGCTACATCACTGGTCATCTGACACCTCCATGCATTCTCAACAAGCGACTAATGGTCGTTGGCAAGTCCTGGCGTTTGACAATGGCATCGACAAAGCCGTGTTCTTGTAAAAATTCAGCCTTCTGGAAATCATCTGGCAGATTTTCTCGGACAGTTGATTCAATCACCCGTCGGCCTGCAAAGCCAACCAAAGTCTGTGGCTCAGCCAGGATAATATCGCCTTCCATAGCAAAACTAGCCGTCACACCTCCTGTTGTCGGGTCTGTCAAGACCGTCAGGTAAAAGAGGCCAGCATTGGAATGGCGTTTCACAGCTGCCGAAATCTTAGCCATTTGCATCAGGCTCATAATGCCTTCCTGCATCCGAGCACCGCCAGATGCGGTAAAAAGGATGACTGGCAATTTCTCTTCAGTAGCCAGTTCAAAGAGGCGGGTAATTTTCTCACCGACCACCGTTCCCATAGAAGCCATGATAAAGTGCGAATCCATAATTCCCAAAGCTACTGGTTGCCCACCAATCATCGCCTTGCCTGTCAAAACTGCCTCATCCAAGCCAGTCTTTTGACGAGTTGCTTCTAATTTTTCCAAATAATTTGGGAAATCCAAGGGATTTGTCGTTTCAATTCCTGAAAATAATTCTTCAAAAGAACCCTCATCAACTGTCAAATCCAAGCGTTCCTGAGCTGTAATGCGAAAGTTGTAGGAACAGTGTTGGCAAGTTTTTTCAGGTCCCAAATCTTTCTTGTAGAGAATTTCCTTACAAGCTGGACATTTGGAAAAGAGTTCGTCTGGCACCTCTGGCTTTGTTTGAGGTGCCGACTCTATCCGCGAACGATTGGGATTGATGCGGATATATTTGTCCTTTTTGCGAAACAAAGCCATAGCATTCTCCTATTTTACTGTTTTAATTCTTCTTGGTAGCGAGGTAAAAATTCTTCCATGAGGTAGGCAGTATCGTAGTCACCTGCCACCACTCGCTTGTCGGAAATCAAGTCCAGCTGGAAGTCGGTATTGGTCTCCACTCCGTCAATTTCCAATTCGTAGAGGGCTCGCTGCATCTTCATCAGGGCTTCAAAACGATTTTCTCCATGCACGATGACCTTGGCAATCATAGAGTCATAGTAAGGTGGAATGGTGTAGCCTGGATAAACTGCTGAATCCACACGCAGACCGACTCCTCCGCTTGGCAAGTAGAGATTGGAAATCTTACCTGGACTTGGAGCAAAGTTAAAGGCTGGATTTTCAGCATTGATGCGGCATTCAATAGCATGACCTGTAATCTTCACATCTTCTTGGCAGACACTGAGTTCCTGACCAGCCGCAATCTTGATCTGCTCCTTGACAATATCCACACCGGTGACAAACTCAGTTACAGGATGTTCTACCTGCACCCGTGTGTTCATTTCCATGAAGTAAAATTCGCCCTTGGCTTCATCCAAGAGAAACTCAATGGTTCCTGCATTTTCATAGCCGACTGATTGGGCTGCACGAACTGCTGCTTGACCGATACGGTCCCGCATGGTCTGACCAATGGCGATGGAGGGAGCTTCTTCCAAGACCTTTTGATTGTTACGCTGAAGAGAACAATCCCGTTCTCCCAGATGAATAACATGGCCGTGTTGGTCCGCTAAAATCTGCACCTCGATATGCCGGGCTGGATAGACAACACGCTCCATATACATAGCTCCGTTGCCAAAAGCTGCCTTGGCTTCGCTGGAAGCTGATTCGAAGGCTGGTACTAGGTCTTCGGCTTTTTCAACCTTACGAATCCCCTTGCCACCACCACCTGCCGATGCCTTGAGCATAACAGGGTAGCCAATCTTCTCAGCGATCTCAAGAGCTTCTTGGCTGGTCAAAACTTCTCCGTCTGACCCAGGAATGACAGGTACTTGGGCCTTAATCATCTCTGCCCGTGCATTGATTTTATCGCCCATGGTATCCATAACTGTCCCAGAAGGGCCGATAAATTTGATACCAACCTCTTCACATAGGGTGGCGAATTTAGAGTTTTCACTCAAAAATCCAAAGCCAGGATGAATGGCCTGGGCACCTGTCACAACAGCCGCCGAGATGACCGCCTGCATATTGAGATAGGAGTCTGTCGAACGGGCCGGGCCGATACAGACAGCCTCATCTGCCAACATGGTATGGAGAGCTTCCTTGTCCGCTTCTGAATAGACAGCCACCGTCACAATTCCTAGCTCTCTGGCCGCACGAATGATCCGCACCGCAATCTCACCACGATTGGCAATCAAAATCTTCTCAAACATGATGAATCCTATCTCCTTTAGATACTATTTCCCAATGGCAAAGGTTAATACCCCCGACGCAGCCAGTTTTCCGTCCACCTCTGCCTTTGCTTCAACAACCGCAATGGTTCCACGGCGTTTGACAAATTTAGCTGTCATGATCAACTGGTCACCAGGTACAACTTGCTTCTTAAATTTAACCTTATCCATGCCGGCATAAAAGACCAGCTTGCCCTTGTTTTCTTCCTTGGATAACTCCAAGACACCTGCGGTTTGAGCCAAAGCCTCCATGATGAGAACTCCTGGCATAACAGGATAGTCTGGAAAATGCCCGTTGAAGAAGGGCTCGTTAATGGTCACATTTTTAAGGGCGACAATCTCATCTTCTGATACTTCAAGGACACGATCGACCAGGAGCATAGGGTAGCGATGAGGAAGAGCCTCTTTAATTTTCAAAATATCAATCATTTGATGCGTACCAATCCTTGTCCAAATTCTACAACATCCTGGTTGGCCACCAAAATCTCTGTGACCACACCATCACGATCAGCAGGCACTTCATTCATGACCTTCATGGCTTCGATAATCATGAGGGTCTGCCCCTTTTTGACCGTATCACCAACTGCTACAAAGGCTGGCTTGTCTGGGGCTGGTGACAAATAGGCCACACCAACAAGTGGACTTTCCACTACCGCCCCCTCTGCCGCAAGGGCTGAGCTGGCTTCTACTGGAGCTGGCTCACTGGTTTCAACTGCTGGCACAGGGGCTGGGCTTGCAGGAGCTACTGGAGCAAGCGGAGCTTCTACGATTGGACTTGGAGCCACTGTCGCCTGCTGGTTTTTACTGAAATGCAAGGTTTCCCCAGCATTGCTATATGAAAATTCTCGCAAACTTGACTGGTCAAACTGACTCATCAGGTCCTTAATTTCTGTAATATTCACTTAGGCCTCCCAACGTTTGAAAGCAATGACTGAATTATGCCCACCAAAGCCAAATGTATTTGAAATGGCATGGCGGATTTCCATGTCACGACCTTGACCGTAGATGACATCTGCCTCGATGTAATCAGACAACTCCGTCGTACCCGCTGTCTTAGGCGCATGAGAATGACGCATCGCCTCAATGACAGCTGCCGCCTCAACGGCACCCGCTGCACCCAACAAGTGACCAGTGAAGGACTTGGTAGAAGAAACTGGCGTGTTCTTGCCGAAGACAGATACGATAGCTTGGCTTTCTCCTTTTTCATTAGCCGGTGTCGAAGTTCCATGGGCATTGATGTAGTCAATATCAGCTGGCTCCAAACCTGCTTCTGAAATGGCCAACTTCATAGCCTTAATAGCACCCAAACCTTCTGGGTGTGGAGAGGTCATGTGGTGGGCATCGCAGGTATTTCCATAGCCGACGATTTCAGCCAAGATGGTTGCCCCACGTGCTTCTGCGTGTTCCAAACTTTCCAAGACCAAGACCGCAGCCCCTTCTCCCATTACAAAACCATTGCGATCCTTGTCAAAAGGAATGGAGGCACGACTTGGATCCTCAGTCGTCGACATAGCTGTCAAAGCCTGGAATCCACCGATTGCAAAAGGTGTAATAGCCGCTTCTGAACCACCTGCCAACATAACATCTTGGAAGCCAAACTTGATTTCACGGAAGGCTTCACCCAAGGCATCGTTTGACGAAGCACAGGCTGTGATGACACACTTGCAGACACCATTAGCACCGACCTGCATAGCAATATTTCCAGCCGCCATGTTTGGCAAAGCCTTCGGAAGTGCCATAGGACGAATCCGTTTTGGGCCTTTTTCGTTCATACGAGCAACCTGCTCTTCGATTTCCAAAATCCCACCGATACCAGTTGACAAGATAACACCGAAACGGTCGCTGTCAACCGCTTCTGTATCAAGATTGGCATTAGCTACTGCCTCTTGAGCCGCATAAAGAGCATAGAGGGAGTAGTTGTCGTAGCGGTTGGTATCTTTTTTAACAAAGTATTTGTCAAAAGGAAAATCCTTGATTTCCGCTGCATTATGGACAGTATACTGGCTAGTGTCAAACTTGGTAATCTTTCCGATTCCAATCTTGCCATTGACCAAGCTATCCCAGAATTCTTCTGGCGTATTTCCAATTGGAGATGTCAGACCGTAGCCTGTCACTACTACACGATTTAATTTTGTCATTTTCAAACCTCTCTTATTGCATGGTCAAACCGCCGTCAATGGCGATGACCTGACCTGTCAGATACTCTTGCTTGGCCAAGAACACAGCTACATCCGCTACTTCTTCCGTCAGTCCAAAGCGTTTCATAGGAATTTGTCCCAACATAGCTTCTTTAATCTTATCAGACAGGACATCTGTCATATCGGACTGGATAAAGCCTGGTGCGATGGCATTGACACGGACATTGCGACTAGCGGCTTCACGGGCAATGGATTTTGTAAAGCCGATAACACCTGCCTTAGAAGCAGCATAGTTGGCCTGACCAGCATTCCCTGTCAAACCGACCACACTAGAAAGGTTGATAATAGCCCCTTCACGTGCCTTGGTCATCGGTTTCAAAACAGCCTGGGTCATATTAAAGGTCCCTGTTAGATTGATACTCAAAACGCTCTCGAAATCCTCTTCCGTCATTCGCAATGCCATACCGTCTTTTGTAATCCCTGCATTGTTGACCAAGATATCAACACTTCCGAGAGCCTCAACTGCCTCAGCTACCATCCGTTTGGCATCTGCCGAACTGGAAATATCACCTGAAATCGGCACAACTTTAACACCGTAGCTTGAAAAGCTATCCAGCAAGTCCTGCCCCAGCTGACCACGACCATTTAGCACCACATTGGCACCAAGGCTAGCAAACTTATGGGCAATGGCCAAGCCGATTCCACGACTTGAACCTGTCACAAACACATTTTTATTGGTAAGTTCCATGTTTTCTCCTTATTGGCTAGTCAACAAGCCTTCTAGACTTGCCACATCTTCTACTGTCACCACCTCGGCTGTCTTATCAATTTTCTTGATAAAGCCTGCTAAGACCTTACCTGGACCGATTTCGATAAACTTGGTCACTCCAGCCGCCTGCATGGTTGCAATGGACTCGTAAAAACGGACAGGCTCCATAACCTGACGGGTCAAGAGGGACTTGATGTCCTCTTTTCTCATGACCTTGGCTTCCGTATTGCCAACTAACTCTACTTGGAAGTCTGCAAACTCCACCTCTTCCAGAGCCAGCGCCAATTGCTCCGAAGCTGGACGCAAGAGAGCTGTATGGAAAGGCCCCGACACGTTGAGGGGAATCATGCGTTTGACACCCGCCGCCTTCAAGGCTTCCACTGCCTCATCCACAGCAGCCACCTCGCCTCCGATGACGATTTGGGCCGGTGTATTATAGTTGGCTGGGGAAACAATCCCAGAGGTAACTGACGAACATACTTCTTCGATCAAGCTGACATCTGCATTGAGGACAGCGACCATCTTACCAGTCCCTGCTGGTGCGGCCGTTTCCATAAACTCCCCTCTTTTGGCAATCAAGGCAATGGCATCTTCAAAGGCCAGAGCACCAGAAGCAACCAAAGCGGCATATTCTCCCAAGGACAAACCAGCCACCATGTCAGGTTTAATCCCTTTTTCTGCCAATAAACGATAAATGGCAAGGGAGGTTGTCAAAATCGCAGGTTGGGTATAGCGGGTCTGGTTGAGCTTATCTTCCTGATGGTCAATCAAGTCCCGCACATCATAGCCCAGAATCTGACTAGCCTGGTCGTAAGTTTCCTTGACAATGGGATAGGTATCATAGAGGTCACGGGCCATACCAAGTGTCTGAGCTCCTTGACCTGCAAATAGAAAGGCTGTTTTCGTCATCTTATTCTCCAACGGAAGCCCAGCGATTCGCTTCCTCACGAATTACCTTAGCAGCTCCAAAATATAGATCTTTCAAAATTTCTTCACAGGTTTCTTCCTTGGTCACCAAGCCAGCAATCTGACCTGCCATGACCGAGCCATTGACCACATCACCATCTACAACGGCATTGCGAAGGGCACCTGCACCCAGTTCCTCAATGGATTCTGCAGAAATTTTCCCAGCAAGGAAGTCTTTTTCCGCAGCCGCATAGGCTGTCGAAAGCTTGTTCTTAATCGCACGCACCGAGTGACCTACAACGGATGCCGATACTGTTGTGTCAATATCCTTAGCCTTGAGAACCTTTTCCTTGTAGGCTGGATGAGCATTTGACTCCTTGGCAACAACAAAACGTGTTCCCACCTGAATTGCTTCTGCTCCCAACATGAAGGCAGCTGCAGCACCTGCACCATCTGCAATACCACCTGCAGCAATCACAGGAATGGATACGGCATCCACAACCTGACGAACCAAGGTCATGGTTGTCAATTTACCGATGTGACCACCTGCTTCCATCCCTTCAGCGATGACGGCATCCACTCCTAATTTTTCCATGCGTTTAGCCAAAGCGACACTTGGAACCACTGGAATAACCGTAATACCAGCTGCGTGCAAGCGTTCCATGTATTTTCCAGGGTTGCCCGCACCCGTTGTCACCACCTTGACACCTTCTTCGATAACTAGGTCAACAATGTCATCTGCAAACGGCGATAGGAGCATGATATTGACACCGAAAGGCTTGTCTGTGATGGACTTGACTTTATCAATATTTGCCTTGACAACTTCCTTGGGAGCATTACCCCCACCAATGATGCCTAAACCACCAGCATTTGAAACCGCACCAGCCAAGTCACCGTCAGCCACCCAGGCCATACCACCTTGGAAAATCGGATAATCAATGTTCAATAATTCTGTAATCTTTGTTTTCATAGTTCCCTCAATCTTTATTTGCTTAGCTAATCATTTGAACATCAAACAATTAGCTAAACAAGAGAGGGCAAAGCCCTCACTTGAAAATTAGTTTGACACTTCAATGTTTTGATTATCAAAGTATTGACTCTAAGAAAAATGCTTATCGCATCTTTCTAACAACATTTATTTTGTTTTTTCTTCAACGTACGCAACCAAATCAGCTACTGTTGTCAATCCTTCTTCTGTATCGATTTGGATGTCAAACGCATCTTCGATTTCAGAGATAACTTGGAAAAGATCCAATGAATCTGCGTCCAAATCTTCAAATGTTGTTGTAAGGGTTACTTCTTCAGCGTCCTTACCCAATTCTTCAACGATGATTTCTTGTACTTTTTCAAATACTGCCATGATAGTGCTCCTTTTTATAAAAAAATATTTTAATCTTGCCAGAGGCAAGGAATTAACTAAAGTTTCAGTAGTAGCGTACCCCAAGTCAGCCCGCCACCAAAGCCTGCCAGAATGACTGTCTGGCCACTGTCCAACCGCAGACTACCTGCCTCCACACACTCCGAAAGGAGAATAGGAATGCTGGCCGCACTGGTATTGCCATAGTGCATCATATTGGCTGGGAACTTTTCCGATGCCACACCCATCTTTCTAGCCATCTTATCCAAGATTCGACTATTGGCTTGGTGAAGCAAGTAGAAATCAATCCGGTCTGCTAACAGACCTTGCTGACTGAGCAACTCTGCGATGGTCTTGGTCACATCGCGAACAGCAAACTCGAAAATCGCTCTGCCGTCCATCTGCAAATAAGGCTGGTTGCCTCCCTCTTTCGAAAAGGGAGAATGCAGACCTGTCTGACCAGAAGTTAAACTAAGGCCACGACTGCCATCTGTTCGGTTGATTTCCGCTAGAAAATGCTGCTCAGGACTAGCTTCAAGCAAAACCCCACCAGCACCATCTCCAAACAAGACTGCCGTTCCACGATCTGTCCAGTCAACCGTCTTGGACAAGACCTCTGCTCCAATCACAATTCCCTTTTGGTAAATCCCAGAGGAAATCAGTTTGTCTGCGGTGGATAGGGCGAAAACGAAGCCCGAACAAGCTGCGACTAGGTCATAGGCAAATGCCTTCTTAGCACCGACTGCCGCCTGAACCCGAGCTGCCGTTGACGGCATAGCCGAATCCGGTGTAATGGTTGCGACGATGATAAAGTCTATCTCATCAGCAGTTACACCTGACTTGTCTAGCAGGTCTTGGGCAACCCGACTGGCCAAGTCACTGGTGTCCTCATCCAGAGAAATGCGTCTTTGACAAATACCTGTCCGTGAGGAAATCCAATCATCACTGGTGTCCATAATCTGTGCTAAATCATCATTGCTCACGATCTGCTTCGGAACATAGTGGGCAACCTGACTGATTTTAGTGAAGGTTCTCATTTCAGATCCTCCAAGAAATTATAGAGTTTGTAGAGCCCTTTTTTCATCACTTGATATTCTGCCTCGTCCATCCCGTCTGTAATCTGCTTGACCATTTCATTGTGGAACCGTTGGTGCAAACGATAGACCAGCCGACCTTTCTTGGTCAGAAAGAGATGAACAACTCGTCTATCCTTAGTAGAGCGGACACGTTCGATATAGCCCTTGCGCTCCAAGTTGTTGAGACTGGTTGTCACCGTTCCAAGCGTGACCATCAAAGCCCGAGCGATATCGCTCGGTGTCGCTCCCTTTTTGTCACCAATCTCATCGATGGTGTGCATTTCCTTAATGGAAATGTCATTGAAACGACTCTTACGAAGGCTGTTTTCCTGAATGACCAGGACATTGTTAAAAATTGCCGTTAGATATTCATTGATTTTTGGATCTTCCAAAACAGGCCTCCTTAACTTTGATAGTCAAAGTATAGAGCAAAAAACTTTGATTGTCAAATATTTTTCGTCATTTTGTTTTTCTTTTATTGTTTCGACGACCGAGGAAACTTCGTTTCTGAATTTCGAACCTCAAACAATCAATATTATTTGAGCTCCCCTCGCCTAACTTCAGTTATGCCTTCGGCTCGTTGCCTAGTACTAAAAGAAAACAAATAGACGTATTCGGTAATAAATTTTAGCTCATTGACCGGTAAATACTGGTCTTCGGCGTTCGGCATGGGCTCGGACACCTTCCTTGAAATCTTCCTTGAAGGCCAATTCCTCCTGCACCTGCAATTCTAACTTGCGATAGGTTTCCCAGTCCTTGAACTGGCTTTCCCAGACCAGCTGCTTGATGGCGGCGTAAGAGTTAACAGAGCCTCGTAACAGTTTTTTGATGACCTGAGCGACTGTTTTTTCCAGCTTTTCAGGTTCGGACAATTTGTAAACGATACCGTAGTCCAGGGCCTTATCAGCAGACAAGCCTTGGCCTGTCATGGCTAATTGGCTAGCCCGATTGGCACCAATGGCACGACTGAGGAGAAAGAGCCCGCCGGCATCAGGTGCCAGACCCACTCCGACAAAGGCCTGGATAAATTTTGTTTTAGTAGAGGCAATCACGAAATCTGCTGCTACTGACATGTTGGCCGCCGCACCAGCGACAGCTCCATCGGTCACCATGATGACAATCTTGGGCAATTTCTTGATAGCGAATGAGATGTCATTGACCAGCTCTGCTATTTTTACAAGAGAAGGAATATCATCCTCATCCACTGCCCGCTTCATCTCGACCAAGTCGCCACCGACCGAGAAAACAGAGCCCTGGGCCTGAATTTGTAGGATTTTCACAGTAGCATCTCGATCAACTGCGTCAATCGCTGCCAAAATTTCCTCACACATGGGAATGTTAAAGCCATTGGCCACATCTGGACGATTGAGGGTCAGAAGTGCTATTCCGTCCCGAACATCATAGGTAATTGTTTGATAGGTCATCGCCTGCTCCACTTCATTTGAAGATGAAATAGTTTGAAAAGCAAACCACATCTTTCTTGTTATCCATTCTAGCACAGAAAATCATTTTGTCACGTCCTTACCAGAAAAGAAGTGTGACATCGGAAAAAGGCTGGCTCTCGCCAACCCTCTTACATCTTGTCCAATTCTCTCAATCCTTGGCTCAAATTGTCCACCAAGCGATCTGCTTGACTCTGGTCAATGCCATAATGCTGTTCTCGGATGGCCCAGACCGTCAAGCCTGCTGCTTTTGCTGCCGCGATGCCTTTTGCGCTGTCTTCAAAGACCACAATCTCTGATTTGTCCACCCCAGTCGCCTGGGCTGCGAGATTGTAGACATCCGGAGCTGGCTTGGGCGCTCCGCATTCCATGGCTGAAAAGACCTGTTTAAAATAAGGTCTAATTCCAGCTTCTTCCAAGGCACGTTCGATTTCTTCCCTGTCCGTATTGGAGGCCAATACCAGAGGTACGCTCTTGTCTGTCAAAGCCTGCAAGACTTGTTTGACATCAGGAAAAAGCCGCTGACCATAGGGTGTCGGCCGGTTTTCCTTATATATACGGTACTCCTTTTCCAAGGCAGGCACATCCCACTTGTCAAAGTCATTCGCCAAAATCCGACGCCACATTTGACTGGCCCTGCCACCCACAAAAATACTTGGGTCCAGGTGATCGACCGACAGTCCCTTGGTCGCTAAAAAATCGATGCGTCTCTGGAAATAAAAGGTCTCTGTATCAAACAGGACTCCATCCATATCAAAAATAATTGCTTTTACCATGCTTTCTCCTCTTTCCACTAGTTTACCACAATTCCCAGAAAGTTTCATGAATGTAATTTTCAATAAATTCTGAAAATTTCCCAGAAAATACTGACAAAGCCCCCAGCTTCTGCTATAATAGTAAAAAATATCTGAGGAGATTCTTATGAAAGTAACCAAATTTGGAGGTAGCTCGCTCGCGTCTGCCAGCCAATTAGAAAAAGTATTTAGCATCGTTCAATCGGACCCTGAGCGCCGTTTTGTTGTCGTATCAGCACCAGGTAAACGCAATGCCGAAGATACGAAAGTGACAGACGCTCTGATTAAATATTACAAGGAATATACAAGTGGTAAGGATGTGACAGCCAGCCAAGAATGGATTATCAATCGTTACCAGGCTATGGTTGACGAGCTTGGTTTTACAGCTAAAAGTATGGCGAAGATTGCTGACAGCATCAAGGCCCTGGCGACCCTGCCGATTGAAAATAATGAATTTCTTTACGACGCATTCCTAGCGGCCGGCGAGGACAACAATGCCAAGCTGATTGCAGAATATTTTACCCAAAAAGGACTGCCTGCCCGCTATGTCCACCCTAAGAAAGCTGGTATCATTGTCAGCTCAGAACCTGGAAATGCCCGTATCCTACCGTCTAGCTATGATAAGATTGAAGAATTGCGCGATGCGGATGAGGTCTTGATTATCCCTGGCTTTTTCGGTGTGACCATCGACAATCAAATCTGTACCTTCTCCCGTGGTGGTTCGGACATTACAGGCTCTATCGTAGCGGCCGGTGTCAAAGCCGACCTCTACGAGAACTTTACCGATGTTGACGGCATTTTTGCTGCCCATCCTGGTATCATCAAAAATCCACATTCTATCAAGGAATTAACTTACCGTGAGATGCGTGAATTGGCCTATGCAGGTTTCTCCGTCCTTCATGACGAAGCCCTCCTACCTGCCTACCGTGGACGTATTCCTTTGGTTATCAAAAACACGAATAACCCTAGCCACCCAGGCACCCAAATCGTCCTGGAGCATACTGACCAGACCCTGCCTGTTGTCGGAATTGCAGCAGATGATGATTTCACAAGTATCAACATTTCCAAGTACCTGATGAACCGTGAAGTTGGTTTTGGTCGCAAGGTCCTACAAATTTTAGAAGACTTGAATATTCGTTTCGAGCACATGCCGACTGGTATCGACGACCTGTCCATCGTACTCCGTGGCCGCGAATTGACCCCTATCAAGGAAGCTGAAATCCTTCGCCAGCTCAAAACGCAGCTGGAGGTTGATAAGGCTGAAATCGAGCGTGGCCTATCCACCATCATGATCGTTGGTGAGAACATGAAGAGCCATGTCGGTGTAACAGCCACGGCAACGACTGCCCTATCTAACCAGAATGTCAACCTGGCCATGATTTCACAAGGTGCCAGCGAAGTTTCTGTCATGTTTGTTGTCAAAACGGAACAAAAAGAGCAGGCCCTACAGGCACTTTACACAGCATTTTTTGAGGGTAAATAAGAATTTTTTCAGTTCCATACTGGACATACAAATGAAACAGGTAGTGTATAAATCAAATTTATTTTAGTCGCCGCAAGGATTCTACCTAATCCCTCTCACATCATCCCACAAAAATAAGCTCTCACCTAAACGGTTTGAGCTTATTTTTTATCTACGATATTGGGCCAAGAAGCGGGTCATTTTTTCTTGGATTTCTGCTAGCTCGTCTACACGTGGAAGGTAGACAATACGGAAGTGGTCTGGATCCTTCCAGTTAAATCCACGACCATGGACCAAGAGAACCTTTTCTTGCTTGAGGAAGTCCAACACAAACTGCTCGTCATCATCAATCCGGTACATTTCACGATCAATTTTCGGGAAGATATAGAGGCCTGCCTTAGGCTTGATAGCTGAAAGCCCTGGAATATCTTGGATAGCCTTGGTGATGAATTCTCTCTGCTCATAAAGTCGGCCACCAGGTATCAACAATTCATCGACTGATTGGTAGCCTCCAAGCGAAGTTTGGACAACTTGCTGAGCCAGGACATTGGAACAGAGCCGCATGTTGGACAACATATTGAGCCCCTCGATATAGCCTTTCACATGCTTTTTAGGACCTGATAGGACCATCCAGCCCACACGGAAGCCACAGATACGATGGGATTTGGACAGACCATTCATAGTCACGACAAAAACATCTGGGGCCAATGAAGCAATTGGGATATGGACTGCGCCGTCAAAAACCATGCGGTCATAGATTTCATCCGAGAAAATGATGAGCTCATGCTGGCGGGCAATCTCTACAATCTCCAACAATAATTCTTTAGGATAAAGAGCACCTGTTGGGTTATTGGGGTTAATCAGGACAATCGCCTTGGTGCGGCTGGTGATTTTTGAACGAATATCATCCAAATCTGGATACCAATCTGCCCCCTCGTCACAGAGATAATGGACCGCATCGCCACCTGCCAGGCTAACTGCCGCTGTCCAAAGTGGATAGTCGGGCATTGGCACCAGGACCTGGTCTCCATTGTCTAGCAAGCCCTGCATAGACATGGTAATCAGTTCACTAACTCCATTTCCGATGTAAATGTCATCGATGTCAACATTTGGAAACTTCTTGACCTGGCAATACTGCATGATGGCCTTACGGGCAGAAAAAATCCCCTTACTGTCGGAATAGCCTTCTGATTTACGGGCATTGTGAATCAAGTCGTGAATAACCTCATCTGGCGCCGTAAAACCAAATTCAGCTGGATTTCCTGTGTTCAAGCGGAGAATCTTCTCACCATTTGCCCGCATGCGCATAGCTTCCTCCAAGACTGGACCACGGATATCGTATGCAACATGTTCGAGCTTTGTTGACTTTTCAAATTGTCTCATAACTATACCTCCTCAACTTTCTTGAGTCTATGAATACTACTATCATAATGGAATTTGGTCATTTTAGCAATCATTTTCATAGTAAATCTATCACTAAATGTTATAAATCGCAGGAAATGTAGGGAAATGATACTACTAGAATGACATGAACACTCTATCTGTCTCTGGACACTGCAATCTGACTATCATTACGGTTGCTTATATTATTTTTCTCCATCTATCAATAAATACTTTACATTTTTTGCAAAATACCTTATAATATAAATGTATAATATTCCCTTACAAAAATTGTCTAAAAGGAGGTAAGGATCATGTCACAAACCTATCAATCTATTTTAGTTGCTGTTGATGGTTCAACAAATGCCGAAGTTGCTTTGCAAAAAGCCATTCAAGTTGCTAAGCGCAATCAGGCAAAAATGACCATTGCCCATGTCATCGACACCAGAGCCCTACATAATGTCGTAGCTTTTGACGCATCCATCTACGAATCTCTTGAAAAAGAGGCCGAAACTCTTTTAGGAAATTATAAAAAGTGGGCTACCGATGCAGGCTTGACAGACATTGCCACTATCGTTGAGTTTGGCAATCCCAAGACCTTACTCTCCACAAACATTCCACAAGAGGCTGGTGCCGATTTGATGCTACTGGGAGCGACTGGTCTCAACACCTTCGAGCGACTGCTCATCGGCTCTTCTTCTGAATACATCATGCGCCACACAGACATTGACATCTTGATTGTGCGCAATCCAGAAAAAAGTCTATAAACATCTAGATAAATTGAAAGGCAGAGAATCGCATTAGGATTTTCTGCCTTTTTGTCTGTCTAGTTCGTCTTGAATTTTCCCTTCTGGTGCAAAACGCTCCTCCCAGCCCTCTGGCTTCAATATTTTGTGGGAAACAGGGTCGTAATGGGCCTTACCATCCGGAAAAAGCTTACCCATATTAGCCTGGTGGACAATATCGAAAATGGGTTTGGGGTCAACTCCTACCAAAACAAAGGAACCGTAAGTAAAATAGAGCAAGTCCATCAGGGCATCGACCTGACCAACCAAGGAGAGACCTGGACTGCCTTTACTGGTAACTTTTGCCACTGCCTTGTCGAGTTGCTGGTGCAGGCCCTGGACCTTACGGTCAAAATCTGCCTGGTCCGATGAGGCTGCCTGTAAAAATTCGACCAGCTCCTCCAACTTGAAACTAGCCCTGTAAAAGGCCGTATTCCCATCAAATGCCTGGGGAATTTCCTGAAGTGTGCCATCCATAGCCTTGTGAAAGTCACGAACAGCATTAACATTGGCATCCTTACTAGTCAACATTCTTCTCCTCCACGAGACCAAAGTGCACCAAGGCCTTATAAATACCATCCTTATTATTGGTATCTGTCACATAGGTCGCCGTCCCTTTGGCCTGTTGGGTAGCATTTCCCATGGCAATGGCATACTGAACACCGGCTAACATTTCCAAATCATTGTTTGAATCCCCAAAAACCATCACTTCTTCCGTATTAAAGCCATAGATTTCTCCCAATTTTTGGATGCCTTGCAGTTTGGAATTGCCCTTGCTGATGACATCTGCCGCATAGGCACTGGACCTGGTAAAACCAAGAGTTGGGAATTGAAGGGCCAGGCGCTGGGTCACTGACTCAGTAGCCAACAATAAGACTTGATAAACCGGTTGATCCAGATAGGAACGAATCTTGTCTGTGTCCTTAGGACGGAATTTGCGAACCAGGCGGTTAATCAGGAAGTTGATGCCACTAGCCCAGGAGATCGGTATCATGCGTGTCAATCTGTAGACCAGGTGACCAGTGCCTACGTTCATAATACCACTGCCTACAACTCCTGTCCCCAGCCCAAGTGAGTAGTCCCACTGATTGCTCTCCACCAACTCAAGAAAGGTCTCCAATGTTCCCCTATCCAAGGCTTGGGCAAAGTGGACTTGGTCTCTTGAAAAAATATATTGGCCATTGTAGGTGATGGCCAGATCCAGCGATAGGCCGGCCATGTATTTCAGGACAAAGTTGGGGTCTCTGCCTGTTGCCAAGCCCACGAAAATGCCATTTTTCTTGAGGGCATTGATGGCCTGGATGGTGGATTTGCTGACTGTTCGATTATCGGTCAGAAGGGTTCCGTCAATATCAAAAAACACTGCCTTTACCGCCATCTAGCTCACCTACTTCCCTGGAATTATGTTACAATTAGTATATCACAGATTTGAAAGAAACTGAAAACTTATGAAAAAAATTCTGGCCCTCCACACTGGAGGAACCATTTCTATGCAGACCGACAATCAGGGGAGCGTCTCTTCTAGTTCCCACAATCCTATGGCCAGTCTTTCTACTCCCTTGGACACTATTCAGGTAGTGTCTGTTGATTTTTTGAACCTGCCAAGTCCCCATATTCGATTGGAACACATGATGGCGCTCTACCAAGAAATCAAGCGACAGGCGGATGAATTTGACGGCTTTGTCATCACTCATGGCACCGATACCTTGGAAGAGACAGCCTATTTCTTGGATACCATGGCCATTCCTCAAAAGCCGATTGTTATCACAGGGGCCATGCGCTCCTCCAATGATTTGGGTAGTGATGGTGTCTATAATTATCTGACAGCCCTGCGTGTCGCCTCAGATGAAAAGGCGGCAGATAAGGGGGTTTTGCTGGTCATGAACGATGAAATCCATGCCGCAAAATATGTGACCAAGACCCATACGACAAATGTTTCTACTTTCCAGACTCCGACCCACGGTCCTCTGGGGCTTGTAACCAAACGGGAAATCCTCTTTTTCAAAACTGCTGAGCCACGTGTTCGCTTTGATTTATCAGAAATTGCAGGAACCATTCCTATCATCAAAGCTTATGCAGATATGGAGACCATTCTCCTTGATTCTCTAGACCCTGGTAAACTTTCCGGTCTTGTGATTGAGGCCCTGGGAGCTGGAAATCTGCCTCCATCTATCTTGCCAGCAATCCACCGCTTGCTGGCAGCAGGAATTCCGATTGTGCTGGTTTCTCGTTGCTTTAACGGTATTGCCGAGCCTGTCTACGCCTACCAGGGAGGCGGTATCCAACTAGAGCAAGAAGGTATCCTCTTTGTCAAGGAGCTGAATGCTCAAAAAGCCAGAATCAAGCTCTTGATTGCCTTAAATGCAGGTCTGAAGGATCAGGAATTGTCTGACTATATACAGGGATAACACTTGTCTTATGGACCAATAAAAATGGGGGTTCCTATGTACCAAACGCTTCTCTTCGACTTAGACGGAACATTGACCGATTCTGGTCCCGGCATTATCCATTCGGCTGCCTATGCCTTGGAAAAAATGGGCATTGCTGATGACAATTCCAGTCACTTGTCTCGCTTTATCGGACCACCTCTCTACGAATCATTTGCCCAGTTTTATGGACTGAATGCGGCAGAAACCCAGCAGGCAGTCGATTATTTTCGGGAATATTTTACCAGCAAGGGAATGTTTGAAAACCATCCCTATCCCGGTATTCCGGAATTGTTGGGCAAATTGCAAGAGCAAGGGAAAACACTCCTCATCGCCACTTCAAAACCAGAAATCTTTGCCAAACAAATATTGGCTCATTTTGAATTGGACCGCTATTTTACAGTCATTGCAGGCGCAAGTTTGGATGACACGCGCACCAAGAAGGGGCAGATTATTACCTATGCGCTGGACCAACTGGAAAAAATCAATGGCAAAGCTGTAATGATTGGTGACCGTAAACATGATGTCATCGGTGCCAAGCAACACCAGCTCGACAGTATCGGTGTCCTGTATGGCTATGGTGACCGAGAGGAATTGACAACTGCTGGTGCCAGCCACATTGTCCAAACGGTGGAAGAATTGGGAGATTTGTTGGGGTAGATACTTTTTTCGGATTTTTTCACAAACTAAAAAGCTCGTGATGAGCTTTTTTAGTAGTCACTAATTTCTCGGCGGTCGCTGGTCTTACTGACTTTTCCTTGACGAGCTTGCAAAACAGCTTCGATTTCTTCCAAGCTCACACCAGTTTCCACCAGCAGAACAGCCATATGATAGAGCAAATCAGCTGTTTCATTGGCAATTTCTTCCTTGTCGGCGTTTTTGGCGGCAATCACAACTTCTGTCGCCTCTTCCCCAACTTTCTTGAGAATTTTATCCAAGCCTTTGCCGTACAAGTAGTTAGTATAGGACCCTTCTTTTGGATTACGCTTACGGTTCAGGGCTTCATGGTACAAGGTTTCTAGCATATCTGCTCCTTTCTTAGAGTATGTTTTCAAAAAAGCAACTATAGGCACCCGTATGGCAGGCAGCCCCTACTTGCTCGACGGAAATGAGCAGGGTGTCGCGGTCACAATCTGTTTTGATGGATTTAACCGTCTGAAAATGCCCACTGGTTGCACCCTTGTGCCACAATTCCTGACGCGACCGGCTCCAGTAATGCATCTGCTTGGTTTCCAAGGTCTTTTGATAGGATTCTTCATTCATATAAGCCAGCATCAAGACCAGACCTGTCTCATGGTCAGTGACAATCACAGGCACCAATCCGTCTTGCTTGGCAAAATCAATACTAATCATTTAATCGCACCTCAATTCCATTCTGGCGCATAGCTGATTTGGTTTCAGCAATGCCGACTTGGCCATAATGAAAAATGGATGCTGCCAGTGCTCCAGTCGCCGGTGTCTGTTCAAATACCTCAAGGATATGGTTCGTATTACCAGCGCCACCCGATGCAATGATGGGAACCGTCACCACGCTCGCCACAGCATTGAGCATGTCCACATCAAAGCCTGACTTAGTCCCGTCTTTGTCCATGCTGGTCAAAAGGATTTCGCCAGCTCCGAGCTCGACGACCTTCTTTGCCCAATCTAATAAATCTAGACCGGTATCCTTGCGACCGCCAGCCACGTAGACATGCCAAGTTCCATCTACCTCCTTTCGCGCATCAATAGCGACCACAACACATTGGCTGCCGAATTTTTCAGCACATTCTTTGATCAAGGATGGATTGGCCACCGCCGATGAATTGACCGATACCTTGTCAGCCCCTGCCTTGAGCATCTTATTCATATCATCGACTGAACGAATGCCACCGCCAACGGTAAAAGGAATAAAGACTTGGTCTGCCACGCGCCGCACCATGTCCACAGTCGTTTCGCGTTCTTCATGCGTCGCAGTAATATCAAGAAAAACCAATTCATCGCAGCCTGCCTCGTAGTAGGCTTTTGCTGTGTCCACAGGGTCTCCCACATCCGTCAAGTTGACAAAATTGACCCCCTTGACTACCCGACCGTTCTTGACGTCCAGACAGGGGATAATGCGTTTTGCTAACATGTTCAACCTCCAAATTGCTGCAATTCGTCCAAGCTGACCTTGCCGCTGTAATAAGCCTTGCCGACAATGGTACCGGCCACCCCGATTTGCGCCAGCTCCACTAAGTCGCTCATGGAATGGATACCACCAGAAGCAATGACATCTGCCTCTGTCAAGGTCGCCTTCAATTTTCTGTAATGGTCAAAATTAGGACCTGTCAAGGTACCGTCGCGGTCCACATCGGTGTAAATAAAGAGGCGCACCCCAATTTTTTCCATCTCCTTGGCCAAACTCAGATAGTCTACTTGACTGGTTTCTAGCCAGCCTTCTGTTGCGACAAAGCCATTTTTGGCATCGATGCCTACGACAATGGCCTGACTTCCAAAACGCTCCAAGGCTTGCTTGACAAAATCTGGGTTTTTAACAGCCATAGACCCAATAATGACACGGTCAATGCCGGCATCCAGATAATCCGCAATCTGGTCCAAGGTGCGAATGCCGCCCCCAACTTGAATGCGGAGACCGGTCTCGCTTTTCAAACTGGCAATCAAATCCCTATTGGTCGCTCGTCCCTCTAAAGCACCGTCCAAATCCACCACATGAATAAAGCCAATCCCCGCAGCCGCAAATGTTTTGGCTTGGTCTAATACATCTGGGTTAACAACGGTCTCCTGATTAAAGTCTCCTTTAAAGAGACGCACTGCCTTCCCATTTCGAATATCAATCGCTGGATAAATCTGCATATCTTCCCTCACTATTTCTGACATAATGCCGCAAACTTTGTCAAAATGCCAAGCCCAACCTGACCTGATTTTTCAGGGTGAAACTGCGCCCCAAAGACATTTCCTTTTGAAATCATGGCTGGAATTTCCCTGCTATAATCCGCTGTTGCGTCGATATATTCAGGCGCTACATCGGTAAAATAACTGTGAACAAAGTAAACCGACTGATCATCAAGTCCATCTGTCAGTGGATTTTTCTGCTTGACTTCCAACTGATTCCAGCCCATATGGGGCACAGGATAGCCGTCTTTAGCTGGAATAGGACGACAAACACCGGGAATGAGACCCAAACCCTTGGTCGGTTGGTGTTCCAAACCTTGGTCTAAGAGCAACTGCATGCCTAAACAAATGCCCAAAAAAGGCTTGCCAGCCGCCACAGCTGTCTGAATAGCTGGGAGCAGTTGGCGTTTTTCTAATTCAGCCATAGCCGACGGAAAGGCACCGACTCCCGGTAAAATCAAGCCTGTAGCCGACAAAATCTTCTCAGGATCCGCTGTCAATTCCGCAGCTACACCGATTTTTTCCAAGGCCCGCAGGACATTAGCTGTGTTTCCTGCATCATAATCAATCACTCGTATCATATTACAAGAGTCCTTTTGTTGAATTGACACCCTTAATGTCAGGGTTGATGGTAATGGCTTCGCGAAGAGCTCGACCTGTTGCCTTGAAGAGACTTTCAGCCTTATGGTGACTATTTTTCCCGTGCAAAATCTTCAAATGCAGGTTCATCTGCAGGTTGAAAGCCAAGGCTTGGAAGAATTCCTCTACCAATTCCGTATCAAAATCGCCTAATTTTGGATTGTCAAAAGTCGCATCAAAGACCAAATAAGAGCGTCCAGACAAGTCCAGACTAGACATTCCCAGCGTCTCATCCATAGGCACAAAAGAAGTCCCGTAACGATTGATACCGACCTTGTCGCCCAGAGCTTCCCTGATAGCTTGTCCAAGAACAATCCCGACATCCTCAACCGTATGATGACTGTCCACCCACGTATCGCCGTCTACATGGACAACTAGAGACATGCGGCTGTGGCGGGCAAAAAGGGTCAACATGTGGTCAAAAAAGCCCACACCCGTCACAATCTCAACCGGATCCTGCACATCCAAATTAACCGTCAACTTAATTTTTGTTTCAAAGGTATTGCGTTCAATGCTTGCTGTTCTCATGATGTTCTTCTTTCTTTACTAAATTAGAAGCTGTATTCGCAGATCGGTACCTGACGTGTGAATACTGTCTCTTATTTCTTCACACTATCCAAAATCTCAATGACCTGATACAAATTTTTCTCATTGATTTGATAAGGAGCCTGTTCCTGCACAATGGGTTTGGCACAGAAGGCGATGCCGATACCAGCTGCCTGAATCATAGGCAGATCGTTGGCACCATCGCCCACTGCAATCGTATCTTGCATGTCGAGACCATTTTCCGCCGCCCAGGTTCTGAGCATGGTTTCCTTGATATCCTTGGTCACAATGTCGCCGGTCACGCGTCCTGTCAAAACTCCGTTGACAATTTCTAGCGTATTGGCCTTAACATAGTCCAAATTGAGCCGTTCCGCCAACACATTGACCGTCTGATGAAAACCACCCGACACAACGGCTACCTTATAGCCACGCTTGTGGAGTTCTGCCACCAATTCTTCTGCTCCCGATGTGAAATGAATGCGCCCTAAAATGCGGTCCAAAACCGTTTCGGGCAAGCCCGCCAGCAAGTCAACGCGTTCACGCAAGGCTTCTTCAAAATCCAATTCCCCTCGCATGGCACGCTCGGTAATGTCCGCAACTCGCTGACCGAGACCAGCTTCTTCGCCCAGCAGGTCAATGCCTTCTTCCATGATCAGGGTGCTGTCCACATCCATGACCAATAATCCCTTAACTTTCTTCATTTCTCACCTCAATGGCCCGTGCATGAGCAGCCAATCCTTCTGAATAGGCTAAATTTGTAATCGCCTGACCAGCCTCTTGCACGGCTTTCTTACTATATTGTGTGTATTGTATTCGTTTGATAAAATCATGGACACCCAACGCTGAATAGAAACGGCTGGTGCCTGAAGTTGGCAGAACATGATTGGTCCCTGCATAATAATCCCCAATCGGCTCACTGGTATAATGACCCAAGAAAATGGACCCCGCATGTTTGACCAAGGGAAGATAATCATAGGCATCTTCCATAGCAATTTCCAAATGTTCAGGCGCCACCAAATTCATCAAGTCAAACATGGCTTCTACCGTATCTGTCACGATAATGCGTCCGTTCTGCTCAATGGACGTCCGCGCAATTTCCTCACGAGGCAAGGTCTGCAGCTGCCGATCGATTTCTAGCTCGACTTGTTCAGCCAAGACTTCCGAATTGGTCACCAAAATCGCACGCGCCAAGCGATCGTGCTCCGCCTGTGACAACAAATCCGCCGCTACAAAAACAGGATTTGCCGTCTCGTCTGCGATAATACCAATCTCAGATGGACCTGCAATCATATCAATTCCAACCAAGCCATAGACCAATTTCTTGGCCGTTGCGACATAAATATTGCCCGGACCGGTAATTTTATCCACCTTGGGAATGGACTGCGTTCCATAAGCTAGCGCGGCAATCCCGTGGGCTCCGCCAACCTGATAAATCTTATCTACTCCAGCCAATCTTGCCGCCACCAAAATCGCTGGATTGTAGGTCTCTTGTGGCGGGGTAATCATGATGATTTCCTCCACACCAGCAATTTTTGCAGGGATGACATTCATCAAGACCGAAGAAGGATAGGCGGCTGTTCCTCCCGGAACATAGACGCCCACTCGCTCTAGGGGACGAATGAGTTGCCCACGAAGGACGCCTTCAGACGGTTGGTCCTCAAAACCCACTTCCACCTGTTGTTGGTGGTAGGAAGCGATATTGGCTTTGGCACCTTCTAAGGCTGAGAGAGTGTCT
Source organism: Streptococcus sp. A25 (assembly GCF_043674095.1). Classification (NCBI taxonomy): domain Bacteria; kingdom Bacillati; phylum Bacillota; class Bacilli; order Lactobacillales; family Streptococcaceae; genus Streptococcus; species Streptococcus sp. A25. The sequence continues at coordinate 31,691 of NZ_JBIMJO010000006.1, read as the reverse complement.
GGTTCAATCTGCTCAAAAGCTGCATCTATTTGCGCTTGACTGACTTCTAAGTCATCGAGCTCGATCCCGTCAAACTGGAGATTGTAGGCTTTCAGAGCTGCATCTCCTTCACGAGCGACCCGTGCCATGATTTTCTTGACGGTCTCTTCTACGGAGACCGTTTCTGCATTCAGCGCCACTTGTTCTTGATAGAGCAAGGCCGCAATGTCTTGACTTGTTCCACTTAAGCGTTTCATCTAAAAGGTACCTCCTCATTGCCGACAATGTCTTCTAATTTCTTGATAAATGATAGCACTTGAGGCTTATTCTTGATGCTGGCTTTATTGACAATCAAACGCGAGGAAATCCGACAAATATCTTCAAAGACCACTAAACCATTGGCTACCAAGGTATTTCCTGTCTCCACAATATCGACGATGGCATCGGCCAGTCCCAGAACAGGAGCAATTTCCACACTACCTTGAATAGAAATAATCTCGACATCCTCGCCCTTTTGCTTAAAATGTTCCAGGGCAACTGTTGGATACTTGGTCGCAATCCGCTTCCGCTTGTGATCACTGGGATTGTAAGTTGGAACAGAGGCAACCGAGAATTTACACAAGCCAAAGTTCAAATCCAGCATTTCCAAAAATCCTGCAGGATGCTCAATCAAGACATCCTTGCCGACAACGCCCATATCTGCCACTCCGTGGCGAACATAGGTCGTTACATCCGGAGCCTTGACCAGTAAAAAGCGAAACTGCCCATCAGGGCTTTCAAAAATCAAATTCCGCCCCTTATCGGCCATGAAAGACATATCAAAACCCGCCTTTTCCAGAAGAGCCAAGGTTTCCTTCTCAATCCGCCCCTTGGTCAAGGCAATGGTAATCTGATCACCCATTTACTTCCCTCCTTGATAGTCTAAATCCTGTCGAATGGCTTGGTAAATGGCATCAATTTCCAAGGCCCAACCGATAGCTGTCAGCTCCTTGGCTCCAAACCGCTCAAAGAGCTTGTCATACCGCCCACCCGATAAAAAGGCGTCTGGCAATTGCTGGTCAAAAACCTTGAACATCATGCCTGTATAGTATGGAACCGTCGGAAGTTGGGCCAAATCCACTGTGACAGGCCCCAAATCAATTTCTGCCATGGCGATAAATGCTTCTAATTGGTCAAAAGCCTGCAATAATTGCGCATTCTGCGACACCTGCCGGGCTTCTGCCAAGACCGCCTCTACCTCTCCAAACAAGTAAGGCAAACGACTGATGAAACCATCAAATTCACTCGGATGCTGCTTGATAAATTCATGGAGCTTGGTAATGTTTTTATCCCGAATATGGAGGGACAAATCATTTGCTACCTCAGAAGTTAGTTCCAATTGCTGAAAAATCGTCTTGAGGATGGCTGCATGCGAAAACTCAAATTTGTAGTCTTTCAACCCCGAACGTCCCAAGGCTTGTTTGGCACTAGAAATGGCTTCAGCATAGGCCTCCTGTACAGGATAGCCAATGATTTCAATTCCGGCTTGAGTGCGTTCATTTTCCAAGCCCCGCATGGCTTCTTGACTGCGAAAGACCTTGCCCGAATAAGAAAATTTAATAGGCGTCTGCACCCGAGTTGAGGCAATGACACGAGCCACTTGGCTGGTAATATCCGGACGCAAACTCAGAAGATGGCCTCTCTTATCAAAAAGGTGATAATTATTGGTATCGACAGTATCTGAAAAGACTTCAAAATGCTCCAAGGTCGGCGTTTCAATCCGATGAAAACCGCGCTCTATCAAAAGGTCACTGACCGTCCGCTCAATTTCATAAGTAGCACGGGCGCGTTTGAAAAGCTTGTCGTGCAGTCCTTGTGGCAATGTTCGATTGTTCATAGGCACCCTTCCTTTATCCTTGCTAAGACCTGCTCCATCTCCTCTTGTGTGCCGATGGAGATGCGTAGTCTATCTTTTATGCGTTCTTGGTTTGGAAAATACCGGACATAAATCTGCTCCTCTTCAAAGTGCTTGAACAGTTCTCCCGCACTAACACGAGATGGTCGCACTAGGAGGAAATTGGTTGCTGACGGCAAAACGTCAAAGCCAAGTCTGGTCAATTCTTCCGCAAACCAATCGCGCGTTGCCATAATCTTCCGGCAGGTTTCTTCGTAATAGGCCCAATCCTTGACCGCAGCCAAAGCCAAAGCTTCCGAAATGGCATCCACATTGTAAGGATTGATGGCATTGCGCACCGCTTGAATAACACCTATCAGCTCCTTGGAACCTATGCCGTATCCGACACGCAAACCCGCTAGTGATGCATCCTTGGAGAAGGTCCGCGTAATGAAGAGATTGGGGTATTTGTCCAAAAGCGGAATAGCTGTCTGCCCGCCGAAATTGACATAAGCCTCATCAACGATAACAACGACCTGCGGATTAGCCTTCAGAACCTCCTCAATATCGCCCAGAGACTGGAAGCATCCCGTCGGAGCGTTGGGATTGGTCAAAATCACTCCCCCACATTCTCTCTGATAATCTGCCACTCGCCAGCTAAAATCCTCCGCCAGCGGTATCTCTTTAAAAGGCACCTGATACAAATCAGCCCAGACCTTGTAAAAGCCGTAGGTCAAATCTGGAAACAAAATCGGTTGCTCCGTTTGAAAGAAGGACAGAAAAGCCATAGACAAGATGTCATCCGAACCATTGCCAATGACAAATTGGTCCGCCTCCAAACCGTGTTGCTCCGCCAAGGCCTGACGTAGTTCCGCCTGATCCAGACTCGAATAGCGACGTAGGTTTGTCGCATCAAAAGCGGCCAAAGCCGCAACTACCGCTGGACTTGGTCCATAGGCATTCTCGTTGGTATTGAGTTTAATCATATTGGCCACCTGTGGTTGCGCTCCAGCCACATAAGGCGTAATCTTTCTAAGCCCTTTTATTTCCATGTCATTACCTCTCAAACGATAAAAAAAACACGCGCAAGATCCTTGTTTCAGGACGCTTACACGTGGTTCCACCTTCATTCAGACATACGTCGCCGTATATCCCTCAGGAAGTCAAAGACTTCAGTCCGTAACGTAGACAGACGTCAATCACTACTAGGTTCAACACCGTTGGCAATTGCACTCAAGAATGTGTGCCCAAACCGATGTATCCTTTCAGCAACTAGATACTCTCTGAAGAATGGTCTGGGATTGTTTCTCTCATCGCTTTATATTTTGTACTATTTTACCAAATTTTTGATAAATTGCAAGAATTATCAGATTTTTTTATTCCATTCCCCTTGATTTCCGAACTTGTCGCTCAAAAGCGATTTTGTTACAATAGAAAGAAAGGAGAATCACCATGAGAGACAACCACCTGCATACCCACCACTCCTACGATTCCAAGGCGCGATTTCAAGATTATCTTGAGCGTTACAGCGGCGAAATCGTGACGACGGAGCATTTTGATTTGTCCAATCCCTATAGCAAGCAGGATGATATTCCTGATTATGAGGCCTATTCCCAAGAAATTGCTGTGCTTAATGAAGACTATGGTAAGCGCATCAAGAAAGGCATTGAAATCGGCTATTTCCAACCGCGGGAAACCGATATTCTAGCCTACTTAGCAGACAAAGACTTCGACCTCAAATTATTATCCGTCCATCACAACGGAGTTAACGATTATCTAGACGAAGAAGTGGCAGATATGGACAAGATGGCGGTCATGACCGATTATTTGGACCGCTTGGAATATGCCGTCGGACGGGTTCCAGCTGACGTCTTGGCGCATTTTGACTACGGTTTCCGCCTCTTTGATGTGACTGTTCAAGAACTAGAGACTTTTGAGCCTCAGCTCATCCGCATTTTCAAGAAAATGATAGCGCATGATTTAGCCTTTGAACTCAATGCCAAGAGCATCTACCTCTATCACCACGAAGAACTGTACCGTTACGCTCTTCAATTGGTCAAAGAACTAGGTTGCCACCGCTATTCTCTGGGCTCCGACGGACATGTCTTGGAACATTTTCAACTGGGCTTCGAGAAGATGTTGCAGATGCTAGAAGACTACGGAATTCCAGAAGAAGAGATTATAAATTTATAATTATTGGCAAACCTCGGCTGAAAAAGAGCCTGTCTCAATCATATAAAGAATAAAAAGCGATCAAGATTAGATTTTCTGACTATCAGAATACTAACTTGTTCGCTTTTTGAATTTTAATGGTTGCTAGATAGGATTCCCTATTTTAAGAATCCTTGGTGGGAGGACCAATGCAAAAAGTAGCCCTAAAGCTACTTTGGATGTGTTGTATACTTTATTATAATGTGGACTCGCTACCGCAAGTCCTTATCTCCAACTTCAGTTGGAGAGAGTTTCTACGAAACTCCTAGCTACATATCGTTTTCTTACAGAAAACGACGAGCGTGGAAGGAATGGAATTGTTATAAGATTATAAAGAAGAGCGACTGCCGTCGCTCTCTATTTCCAACGTCGGTTGGAGATTTTTTGGCTTTTAGCAAACTCATGTTTGCTAAATTGCCAAAAATCTAACCAACCGACCCCTCCATCTCATAGGCAATCAGTCTGTTGAGTTCGACTGCGTATTCCATTGGGAGTTCTTTTGTGAATGGTTCGACAAAGCCCATGACAATCATCTCTGTGGCTTCGGATTCGGATAGGCCTCGGCTCATGAGGTAGTAGAGTTGTTCTTCTGAGATTTTTGAGACTTTGGCTTCGTGTTCGAGGGCCACTTGTGAGTTGTGGATTTCATTAAATGGAATGGTGTCTGACTTGGAAATATCATCCATGATAATGGTGTCACACTCGATGTGGCTGATTGACTTGGCTGAGTTTTTAGCAAAAGTCACTTGACCGCGGTAGTTGACTTCTCCACCACCACGGGCAATGGATTTAGACACGATAGAAGATGAGGTGCGTGGGGCGTTGTGAATCATCTTAGCACCGGTGTCCTGGACTTGACCTTTATTGGCAAAGGCAATGGACAACATGGTTCCACGTGCCCCTTCACCTTCTAGGTAAACCGCAGGGTATTTCATGGTCGTTTTGGCACCAAGGTTTCCGTCAATCCACTCAACTGTGGCATTTTTCTCAGCACGAGCACGCTTGGTTACCAAGTTATAAACGTTGTCAGACCAGTTTTGAATGGTCGTGTAACGCATGTAGGCACCTTCGTGGGCAATGATTTCTACAATCGCTGCATGGAGACTCGCTGTTGAGTAGGTCGGAGCTGTACAGCCTTCTACGTAGTGGACACTTGCTCCTTCGTCCACGATGATGAGAGTGCGTTCGAACTGCCCTGTTCCTTCATTGTTGATACGGAAGTAGGTTTGGAGTGGAATATCCAGCTTGACACCTTTTGGTACATAGATGAAGGTGCCACCTGACCAAACCGCTGAGTTGAGGGCAGCGAGTTTATTGTCTGACGGCGGAACAAGTTTTCCAAAGTATTTTTTGAAGAGTTCTGGGTGTTCCTTGAGAGCCGTGTCAGTATCTGTAAAGATAATACCGTGCTTGTCGTACTCTTCCTTCATGTTGTGATAAACCACTTCTGATTCGTACTGGGCAGAAGCACCTGCCAGGTAAGCACGCTCAGCTTCTGGGATACCGATGCGTTCAAAGGTTTCCTTGATTTTGTCCGGTACATCATCCCAGCTACGTGCTGGCTTATCCGACGGCTTTTGATAATAAACAATATCATCAAAATCCAGTTCAGACAAGTCGGCTCCCCAAGTCTGCATAGGCATTTTCTTGAAGGTTTCGTAGGATTTCAAACGGAATTCCAACATCCATTCAGGCTCGCCTTTGATACGGGACATTTGACGAATGACTTCTTCGCTCAAGCCCTTACCAGTCGATGCCACCAGTTCCACATTTTCATCATGGAAACCGAATTTGTATTCCCCAAGATCAATCGGGGTTGGTTCAATTCTTTCTTCTGACATAATATAAGATACTAAGCCCAAAAAGTATGAGAATGCTATTACGCTTTCCTCAAAGCTTGCTGGGCCTGTTCAATTCCAATCAGAAACTGAACAATCCTTTCTGTATGATTTTCATTTTTTGTTTATTCGATGGTGCTCAGTCCGCACCTTCACTTCGTTCCAGTGCTTTCTTAATGGCATTCCACGGTAATGTGGCACACTTGATACGTTGGGGGAATTTGGCAACACCCGCGAGGAGGGAGGCGTCTCCTAGTTCCTTCTGACGTTCATCTTCTTGGCCTTGGACCATTTGTGAGAAAATTTCTGCTAGTTCTTGAATCTGACTGATTTCTTTGCCAAGCACTGCTTCAGTCATCATAGAAGCTGATGCGGTTGAAATGGTACAGCCAACTCCGTCAAAAGCAATATCGGTAATCACATCTTTTTCAATCTTGACTGATAGTTCAATCACATCGCCACAGGTTGGGTTGTGGAGTTCCAACTTTTCCACTCCGTCCAAACTTCCGCGGTGACGAGGCGACTTGGAGTGCTCAGACACAACTGCCATATAAAGAGAGTCTAATCTAGATAGGGCCATTGAAAAACTCCTTTGTCTTGATAATTGCCTCGACCAACTTGTCGCAGTCAGCCTTGGTATTGTAGATGTAAAAACTTGCTCGAACGGTGGCTGGTACCTGCAAATACCTGAGAAGCGGTTGGGCACAATGGTGGCCAGCCCGCACAGCAACTCCTTCATAGTCCAGAGCGGTTGCCACATCGTGTGGATGCAAGTTGTCCAAGTTAAAGGCAATAACCCCTGTCCGCTTGGATAGATCCTGACTGCCATAAATGGTCAAGCCGGGAATGGCCTGCAATTTTGGCCAGATATAAGCAATCAATTCTTCCTCGTGCTGCTGGACATGCTCCATACCAATGTCATTTAAGTAATCAATGGCAGCTGCAAGTCCGATAGCACCCGCAATATTAGGTGTCCCCGCTTCGAATTTCCAAGGCAGTTCCTTCCAAGTTGCGTATTGTTCATAGACAAATTCAATCATTTCACCCCCGAATTCGACAGGAGACATTTGTTCTAGCAGTTCTTGTTTGCCATAGAGGATGCCAATACCGGTTGGTCCTAACATCTTGTGCCCTGAGAAGGCAAAGAAATCTACGTCCAAATCTTGCACATCAATAGCCATATGCGGAGTTGATTGGGCACCGTCCACTACCAAGTAGGCACCGACCGCGTGCACCAGCTCTGCTATTTCCTTAATGGGCGCAACTGAGCCCAAAACATTGGAAATATGGGCTAGAGAGACAAACTTGGTCTTTTCAGACAGGACTTCCTTCAGGACGTCCATGTCGAGCTCGCCATTTTTCAAGGTAACATAGCGGAGCTTTGCCCCTGTTTTCTGGCAGGCCTGCTGCCAAGGAATGATATTGGAATGGTGCTCCTGAACCGAAATGATGACCTCGTCGTCTGCTTGGAGAAGATCTCTAGCAAACTGAGCCACCCAATTGAGCCCCGTCGTCGTTCCTCGGGTAAAGAGGATTTCCTTGCTAGACTTAGCACGGATAAAATCAGCTACCGTCTGGCGTGCCGCCTCATAACGGGCCGTTGAGCGCTCAGACAAGGTATGCACTCCACGGTGGACATTGGCATTGTCCTTCTGGTAATAGTCTGCCAAGACATCCAATACCTGCTGCGGCTTTTGCGTCGTTGCGGCATTATCCAGATAAACCAGCGGCTCATCATTAACAATTTGGTCTAAGATGGGAAAATCTGATTTACACTCTTCTAACATGACTATCCCTCACTTCTTTATCCTTTTTTCAAAGCGGAAAACTCCCTGTGGAAATTGTTCCAGCATATCCTGTTCCTCTTTCCCTTCCAAAAACATTACTTTATGGAAGGCATTGAAGTATTCAACAATGCGAAAACCGCATCGATTGACATAGAAATGGATATTGCGTTGGTCATAGTAAGGTGTGATGGTTTGCCAAACCTTGACCTGTGGAAAGGTCGCTTCCACCACTTGCCAGGTCGCAAATCCAATGCCTCGGCCATGGACTTCTGGTGAAGTAAACAGGGTTTCTAGTTCTCCCTGTTCACCATCTAAGATGAGAACAAGGCCGCCTACTCGCTGATTTTCCAGTACTATCCAGTAGGCTTGTCCATGTTCCAAAGACATGAGAACCGTTTCACGCGCTATGACCTGGCCTTCCTCCTCGAAGAAGGTATGGCGTTCTCCTAATTCTTCCAAAGCTCCGAAGTTAAACGATACTTGATTTGCCAGGATAAACGTATCCCAATCCGACTTGGCAAGGGGTTCTAATGTAACTTGAATCTTTCCTTGTTTCATCTTAGCGTTTTGACAAGCTATCTTCAATCACATCAATCATCTGGTCGCGGACTTCCTTGACTGGGATTTCTGTGATAACAGCTCCCAAGAACCCACGGATGACCAGACGCTCGGCTGTCGCGCGATCCAAACCACGACTCATGAGATAATACATATCCTCTGGGTCCACCTGACCGATAGAAGCTGCGTGACCGGCCGTGACTTCATTCTCATCAATGAGAAGGATTGGGTTAGCGTCGGAACGCGCCTTGTCAGACAGCATAAGGACGCGGCTTTCCTGCTGGGCATCCGCTCCCTTGGCACCACGAATAATGTGTCCAATGCCGTTAAAGGTAAGAGTACCACTTTCCAAAATAACCCCGTGTTGCAGGATATGACCGACCGAATTATTGCCGTAGTTAGTCACGCGGGTATCGACACCCTGAACCTGACGGCCAGCTGACAGGCCGACCACCTTGAGATTAGCATGGCTACCATTTCCCTTGAGGTCTGCATCCAAGTCAGCGACGACATTTCCTTTGTTAAGGAGACCAATGGCCCAGTCCACGCTGGCATCGTTGCCAATGGTCGCACGGCGAGTCAAATAGGTATCCAGGTGCTGCCCCAAGCGGTCAATGGCTGAGAACTTAATCTGGCTTCCTGCCTGGGCAATCACTTCGACCACAATGTTGGCAGAGGTTTTCACCGCGTCGTCGCCAAGGCTCTCAAATCGTTCTAAATAATTGAGCTTGGTGTTCTTGCCTGCGATAATCAGTACGCGCTTGTTAAAAGCCACGCCACTTGTCGCGTCTTGGTAGAAAATACCTTCGACAGGCTGGTCAATTTCAACATTATCCGGAATGTAAAGAACGGCTGTCGAGTTGAAATAGGCTGTATTGTAGGCAGCCAATTTGTGCTCGTCGTAGGCTACTGCTGAGCCCAAGTATTCCTCGATGACATCCGGAATGACTTCCAAAGCCGAAGTGAAGTCTGTAAAGACTACTCCTTTTTCGACAAGGTCTGCTGGTAATTGTTCCAAAAGCGTCTGGCTACCGACTTGCACCAGCATAGGATTGTCACCTAGAGCTGTGAAATCCGGTACGTTTCCTACTGCATCGTTGATGGCTAAACTGCCGTCACCCAAATTCCAACGGTGAAATTTTACCCGCTCGATAACTGGCAAGTCCAGCTCTGCTATTTTCCCAAAAGCCGCCAAACGTAGGTCTGTCAACCATATTGGCTCGGCCTGTTGGAGTGAAAATTCTTGTATCAATTCTTTGGTCATAGGTTCCTCCAAAGACTTAAATGTCATCTTCTTTGTAGTCGATGCCAAGCTCAGCAGCTACCTTAACATAGCCTTCTTTTTCCAAGCGTTGCGCCAATTCAGGGCCGCCTGACAGGACGACACGACCTTCCATCATGACATGGACCACATCAGGCGTGATGTAGTTAAGCAGGCGTTGGTAGTGGGTGATAATCATGGCACCAAAACCTTCGCCACGCATAGCGTTGATGCCTTTTGATACGACCTTGAGGGCGTCAATGTCCAAACCTGAGTCAATTTCGTCCAGAAGGGCAAAAGTTGGCTCCAACATGAGCAATTGCAGGATTTCGTTGCGTTTTTTCTCACCACCAGAGAAACCTTCGTTGAGGTAACGCTCAGCCATTTCCTCTTTCATATTGAGGAGTTCCATTTTCTCGTCCAACTTGGTGATGAAGTCGCGGACGTTGATTTTGTCCTCGTCTTCCTTGCCAGCATTCATAGCTGCACGGAGGAATTCTGCATTGGTAATACCCGGAATTTCAGATGGGTACTGCATGGCCAAGAAAAGACCCATACGAGCGCGCTCATCCACTTCCAATTCCAAGATATTGACACCGTCAAAGAGGACTTCCCCTTGCGTCACTTCGTAGCTTGGATTGCCCATGATGGCTGCTGAAAGGGTTGATTTACCGGTACCGTTTGGTCCCATGATGGCTGCAATTTCACCTGTTTTGAGGGTCAAATTGACACCCTTGAGGATTTCCTTGCCTTCAATTTCCACATGAAGGTCTTTGATTTCTAATACTGACATGGTATGCTCCTTTATTTTTCTGTCCTGTCCCTTATACATGCTGGGAAAAACTGCCCAGGCAGCTCCCCCCTTGACGCACATAAAATCTCATTGTCTGGAAATTTTAATAAACAGTATCTATCATAGTATATCAAAAAAAGAGCCAATCGGCTCTTTCCATGTTTCTAGACTTAATCTTTCTTCTGATTTCTCCGAATAATTCGTTTTTCTTTCCAGTCAGCCACCCGTTCCTGTCGATAACCACTGTTGCCAATAAAGCGCAGAAGATTGAGGAGGGGCGTTCGATTTTCACCGAAAATACCGATGAGTTCACAAAAGAGAACCAGGCCAAATCCTGCAGATAAGATCAACAATACACCGCCGACACGACTGGACACATTGAACAAGAGGGAAATCAATGAGAATAAAAAGGAAATCCCATAGATAACCAAGACTGTTCCCCGATGGGTCAAACCCAGGGACAGGAGGCGATGGTGGAGATGCATCCGGTCTGCTTCATAAATTTTCTTGCCCGACAGGGTTCGACGAATAATGGCCACAACCGTATCTGTAATCGGTACTCCAAGAATAATCATAGGCGTCACAACAGCTACAGCGGTCGAATTTTTCAGACCTTGGAGGGACAAAACACCAATCATGAAGCCAATAAAGAGGGCTCCCGTATCACCAAGATAAATAATGGCCGGATTGTAATTATAGGGCAGAAACCCAACAATCGCAACAACCAAGACAAATAAGGTCAAGGTCAAATAAATCTCGCTCTCCACCAGGAAGAAATAGGAAACCAGGCCCATGGTGGTCAGCGAAATAATCGATACCCCTGAAACCAGCCCGTCCAAGCCGTCAATCAAATTAACCGCATTGGTAATGGCTACAATCCAGAGCATGGTGAGGAAAAAGGACAACCAGGTCGGAAACTCAATATAGGGGCCACCAAAAGGCAGTTTAAAGGCATCAAAATGGAAATCCGTGAAGAACCAAATGACTAGGGCCGCAGCTGTTATCCCAAGGAATTTGGGCAAAGGACTGAGCTCCTTGATATCATCCACCAAGCCTGTCACCACCACCATACCACTCGCCAGAACCAAGGGAAGAACGTAGTCAAAATAGGTTCCCTTATGGCTCACATAGGTAACGATTTGCGGTAGAAAAAAGAGAACCGCAGCCGAAAAGGTGATAAAAATAGCTAGGCCACCAGCCGTTGGCATGGATACCTTATTAATTCTGCGGGCATTTGGATGGTCCACCGCCCCAATTTTAAAAGCCAGAAAACGGATCAGAGGCGTCAGAATGACCGAGGTAATCAAGGTTCCAATCAGGATGAGGACATATTTCAAAGCAAAAGGCATCATGCAAGACTTACCTTCTTCAATTCCTCAACAGCGGCTAGAGGCAACAAGACTTGGCCATGTTCCTGCAGAACAGGACGGGTCACGGTAGAGTCGTCCGTGTACTCCAACATTCTAGACAGGAGGTAATCTGGATAATCTGCGGAACGGTCACTCACATCCAAGAGGACAGTCATAAAGTAGTCATCGTTCATCTTGTAGAGCTCTGATTCTTCAAAATCCACATCGATGGCCTGGGCGAATTGAACCACTTCGTGCAAATGATCAAAGTGCAGAACGTAGTAGATATAGGGCTCTGCCTCTTCTTCAGCCTCTATATCTGCCAGACGCTGTACCGCATCCTTGTCATAGGCGCTCTTATCTTTCAGGGTTTTCTCCAAAGACTGAAGAAAATCCGCCGGCGTCATCTGACTGACCTCATCGAGATTATCAAAGTCAGCCAAGTCCTCAAAGTTGATGTGCTTATCAATCTCTGACTTGGTTACAAAAATATCGACCTTGTCAGGCTTGGGCGTTACGCGAAAACTGAGCATGCCACTTTCTCGAAATGTCAGGGGCAACTCCAATTCATCTAAAACAGAATAAAAGAATTCCTCCGTCTTCTCATGGGGCATAAGAAAATCCGCAATCTCCATGCCTCTTTCTTCCAAATCATCTAATAGAATAGTGATTTTCAAGGTCGAATCACTAATTTGTTTCACTTTCATACTTACCTCATACATCTGCCTAGATTTTCCAACAAATAGGCCACATTCTCATACAAATCTCTCACCATTATACTAAATTGCCGTCGGAAAAACAAAAGAAAAGCAGGACAGCCTGCTTTTAGGAAATAAACTTCAAGAAAGAATAAACCAATAGAATGGCCCCCAGGATAATCCGATAGTAACCAAACACTGTAAAATCATGTTTCTTCACATAATCTGTCAGCATCCGGATGACAACGACAGAAACAAGATAGGCCGTTACCGATGCGACCAAGAGAATCAAGACCTGTTCAAAATCCAGCGTATTGCCGTCGATAAAATACTTGACCGCCTTGAGCCCGCTATAGCCAAACATGGTAGGAATGGCTAAGAAGAAGGTAAAGTCAGCTGCCACCGAACGACTGGTCCCAAGAATAATGGCCCCCAAAATTGTCGCCCCAGAACGGCTAGTCCCTGGAATAATGGCCAAAACCTGGAAGAGACCGATAAACAGAGCCGTCTTATAAGGCATGGACGCCAAGTCCGTCACTGTAGGCTGGACTCTCTTATTGCGCTCTTCAATCCAGATAAAGGCAATACCATAGACAATCAAGGCAATGGCGATGGGCACCATAAAGTTGAAGTGGGCCTCAAACCAGCTATCAAAGGGCAGGGCCACCAAGATGGATGGAATACAAGCAATGACAACCTTGGCCCATAGCTGCCAGGTCAACTGAATCTCACGCTTGCTTTTGCCAGGCTGGAAAGGATTAAGGCGATGGAAATAGATGGTCATAACGGCCAAAATCGCCCCCAACTGGATAACAATGTTGAACATCTCCACAAAGCTATCCGACTGGTTGAACTGAATAAATTCCTGGACCAAAATCAAATGACCAGTAGAGGAAACTGGCAACCATTCCGTAATTCCTTCAACAATGCCTAAGAAAATGGCTTTCAATAATTCGATAAACATAGGATACTCCTTTTAAGAACCTGCATTGACCAGCGAGCGATACCATAGGAAAGAGATAACTTGCTCACCAGGGACTTTTTTATAAAAGATACTTTTAATTCTTTAAAACCAATCATGCTCTAGATACTTTAGACATTATACCACGAAAGATGAGAGAAATAAAGAGCCAAATCACGAAAGATGAGAGAAATAAAGAGCCAAATATAGTTTGATGCTATCGCTCAAAGAACATTTATACAATAATTGTGAATAAAAAAGCAATCGTATTGAAATTTTTCAGAATTTTTTATACAATGGTACAATACATTTTATAAGGAGATATTATGAAACATAAACTCAGTATTTTCCTGCTGACCCTACTGGCTGTTTTTTCAGTCACTACAGGCGTTCGTGCAGATGAATACCTGCGTGTCGGGATGGAAGCTGCCTATGCACCTTTCAACTGGACCCAGGAAGACGACAGTAATGGTGCTGCCCCTATCGAAGGGACCAACCAATACGCTAACGGATACGACGTGCAAATCGCCAAAAAAATTGCAGAATCCATGGACAAGGAACTCTTGGTGGTCAAAACCAAGTGGGAAGGTCTGGTTCCAGCATTGACTTCTGGTAAGATTGACATGATCATCGCCGGGATGAGCCCAACAGAAGAGCGCAAGAAAGAAATCGCCTTTTCTGACAGCTACTACACTTCCATTCCGACATTGGTAGTTCGTGCAGATAGTCAATATGCAACAGCCAGCAAACTGGCTGACTTTGCAGGTGCAAAAATCACTGCGCAACAAGGTGTCTACCTCTACGACCTGATTGACCAGATCGAAGGCGCAAACAAGCAGACAGCCATGGGGGATTTCTCGCAAATTCGTCAGGCCCTGGAGGCTGGTATTATTGATGCCTACGTGTCTGAGCGTCCGGAAGGCCGTACCGCTGAGGCTGCTAATAAGGCTTTCAAGATGGTCGAGCTTTCAGAAGGTTTTGAAACCAATGCCGAGGACGTGACCATTGCAGTCGGTATGCGTAAGGATGATGCACGACTTGCACAGGTCAACCAAGTCCTTGCGACCATTTCTGAAGACGACCAAGTTGCATTGATGGACAATATGATTGAAAATCAGCCGGTCGAAGAAGCAACCGACGCGCAACCAAGCTTCTTTACACAGGTCTGGAATATCATCGTCAACAACTGGCAACAACTCCTACGCGGAACTGGTATGACCCTCTTGATTTCCATCTTGGGTACCATCATCGGTACGCTGATTGGTCTTTTGATTGGTGTCTTCCGCACTGCTCCAAAAGCTGAAAACAAGGTCGCTGCTATGGGACAAAAAGTTCTCGGTTGGCTGATTAATATCTACATCGAGGTATTCCGTGGTACCCCAATGATTGTACAATCTATGGTTATCTACTACGGTACCGCCCAGGCCTTTGGGCTTAACCTAGACCGCACTCTGGCAGCTATTTTCATCGTTTCTATCAACACTGGTGCCTACATGAGTGAAATTGTCCGCGGTGGTATCTTCGCTGTTGACAAGGGGCAATTTGAAGCAGCAACTGCGCTTGGATTTACCCACAATCAAACCATGCGTAAGATTGTCTTGCCACAGGTTATCCGCAACATTCTTCCAGCAACTGGTAACGAATTTGTCATCAATATCAAGGATACATCTGTCCTCAACGTTATCTCTGTGGTTGAGCTTTATTTCTCAGGAAATACTGTCGCGACCCAGACTTACCAATATTTCCAAACCTTCACTGTGATTGCCATTATCTACTTCATCTTGACCTTCACTGTAACCCGCATCCTGCGTTCTGTCGAAAAACGTTTCGATATGGACAATTACACGACAGGTGCCAACCAAATGCAAATCGAGGAGGTTCCACATGTCTAATACCATCCTGGAAATCAAGAATCTGAAAAAATCCTACGGTCAAAACCAAGTCCTCAAGGACATTTCAGTAACCGTTGAAAAAGGCGAGGTTATCTCCATTATCGGCTCTTCCGGTTCTGGAAAATCAACCTTCCTCCGTTCTATCAACCTTTTGGAAACACCGACGGAAGGCACCATCCTCTACCACGGTCAAGACGTTTTGGCCAAGGGCTATGACCTGACCACCTACCGTGAGAAATTAGGCATGGTTTTCCAATCCTTTAATCTCTTCAACAACCTCAATGTTTTGGAAAATGCTATCGTGGCCCAAACGACCGTTCTCAAACGTGACCGCGCTGAAGCAGAGAAAATTGCCAAAGCCAACCTCAACAAGGTCGGCATGACCGAGCAATACTGGGCCGCTAAACCAAGCCAGCTCTCTGGTGGACAAAAGCAACGGGTAGCCATTGCTCGTGCACTTTCCGTAGACCCAGAAGTCATTCTCTTTGACGAGCCAACCTCTGCTCTTGACCCTGAAATGGTCGGCGAGGTGCTCAAAACCATGCAGGATTTGGCAAAATCTGGCTTGACTATGATTATCGTTACGCATGAAATGGAATTTGCCCGTGATGTTTCAGACCGTGTCATCTTTATGGATAAGGGTGTCATTGCCGAAGAAGGTAGTCCACAGCAAATCTTTGAAAATCCCCAGGAAGAACGGACCAAAGAATTCTTAAAACGTTTCCTCGGTTAAGCCTTGATACCAGCTCTAGCTGGTATTTTTTTGGGCTCCAATACACTTCAAAGCAAACCTGGCCCCTGTTACCACAGTATGAAGCCTGGGAGTCACTGCCTTCAGGACACATCTTGTTGGCCCCCTTTTTCCATCCTACTCTATTCCCCCGATTGCGGTGTTATACTCAACTAAAATCAAAAAGAAAAGGCGCTAGGACTGAGGCAACAGTTCTAGCACCTAAACTTTAAAAATTTCAATTACAGTATAGTACAGGTAGTGATTTTTTGCACTTTTTTACTGTTTTCCAAATAGAAAAGAGAGGCATAGACCTCTCTTTCTTGTTTTTCTAGGTAAGTTTACCTAGATTAGTTTTCAAATTTTTTGTGGTTTTTGTCGTAAAAATCAATCAAGCCCAAAGCTGTCGCGAATGAGATGTTGTCGATTTTTGCACGTCCTTGTGCAAGAGCGATAACTGACATTTCACGAGCGTTGGTCTCTTTACTGATACGGTAACCAGTGATTTTCTTTTCACGTACCCAGTTTACAACTGCGGCAACTTTTTCGTAACTAGTCATGAGAAACCCCTTTCCTTTTTATTCGTGCAATTAAGTATAATACAGCTATGCTCATTTTGTCAAGTAAAGTATTCGGTTTTTACCAATTATTTGACAGAAAGAGCTGACAATATTTGAGTGCGAATGTCTTCAACACCCTCCGGATTGCCCGGTAAGAAGATTGTATTATTACCTCCTTGTGCAAAATTATTTAAGGTATCCAAGTATTGGTTGGTCAACAAGATAGACATAATCTGCTCTTCTGACATGCTGACGTTGGAATCTTTCAATTCACGTATAGAATCTGCCAAACCGTCAACAATAGCCTTACGCTGTTGGGCAATACCCACACCGTGCAGGCGGTCTTTTTCAGCTTCTGCCTCTGCAGCAGTGACAATTTTTATCTTGTCTGCCTCTGCCAATTCTTGGGCCGCAACCCGTTTCCGCTGGGCTGCGTTGATTTCGTTCATGGATTGCTTAACCTCTGCATCTGGCTCAACCTTGGTAATCAGGGTCTTGACAATGACGTAGCCGTAGGTGGACATCTCTTCTGCCACCTGCTTCTGCACTTCCAGGGCGATCTCATCTTTTTTCTCAAACAATTCATCCAGAGTCAATTTAGGCACAGATGAGCGCAGGGCATCCTCAATATAGGACTTGATTTGAGCCTCTGGGTGCATGAGCTTGTAGTAGGCATCTGTGACGTTATTTTCATTGACCCGGTATTGGGTCGCCACATTCATGGTCACAAATACGTTATCCTGGGTCTTTGTCTCAACCACGATTTCACTTTGCAACATCCGAAGCTGAATACGAGCTGCAATGACATCCACACCGAAAGGAATTTTAAAGTTAATCCCTGAGGTAGACGTTTTTTGGTACTTACCAAACCGCTCGACAATAGCCACCGTCTGCTGCTTGACCACATAGAGGCCAGAAATAATCAAAATCAAGGCCAGAAGCAGGACGAATAAGAGAGTAAACATAAACAATATAGGTGCCATAATAACCTCCTAAGCTAACATCTTACACCAACATTTTATAGAGTGAGTCATTTTCGTGCAAATTGATATATTGTGGGTCAAAATCTTCCAAGCGCTGAATAAAGTCCGCATAGTCATTCTTATCGCCCAAAGCAATCCCGATGAGAACTGGACCTGTTCCCTTATTGGCCCGCTTGATATACTCAAACCGTGTAATGTCATCATTCGGTCCGAGAATATGGTTTACAAATTCGCGCAGGGCACCCGGCCGTTGGGGGAAATTGACGACGAAATAATGCTTGATTCCCTCGTAAATCAGAGCTCGCTCTTCCATTTCTGGCATGCGGTTGATGTCGTTGTTACCACCTGAAATGATACAACAGATGGTCTGCCCCTTGATTTGGTCCTTGACAACCTCAAGTGCAGCAATAGTCGCAGCACCAGCCGGTTCAGCGACAATTCCCAATTTAGAATAAAGGTCCAAAATGGTTTCTGAAATCCAACCCTCATCAACACCAATCAGCTTGTCTACATGTTTACGAGCAACTTCGTAGGTGCTTGCACCGACCTTTTGAACAGCAATTCCGTCCGCAAACTTGTCAATTTCAGCCAGCTTAACAGGTCTTCCCTTATCAAAAGCAGCCTTCATCGAACGTGCTCCGCTAGCCTCAACACCTACAATCTTGATGCCTGGTGCCTGTTCCTTCAAATAAGCCGAAACACCTGCAATCAGACCACCACCACCAACGGGAACCAAAATCTGATCAAAATCAATCGATTGTTCCTGGGCCTCGTCCAAGATTTCGTAGGCAACCGTCCCCTGACCTGCCTGAACATTATCATCATCAAAGGGATCGATGAAGGTTTTTCCACTTTCCTGGGTATAGTCTTGAGCAGCCTGAGCCGATTCATCAAAAGTATCACCCACCAAGCGAATGTCCACAAATTCCCCACCAAAGAACTTGACCTGACCAATCTTCTGCTGCGGCGTTGTAATGGGCATGAAAATTGTAGCAGGAATCTGCATTTCCTGGCAGGTATAGGCTACTCCCTGGGCATGGTTGCCCGCTGAAGCACAGACAACCCCTCGCTCTTTTTCCGCATCCGTCAATTGGGAAATAGCGTAATAAGCCCCTCGAATCTTGAAGGAACGGACCCGCTGCTCGTTTTCCCGTTTGATATAAATATCGGCTCCATAACGCTCTGACAGGTAACGATTATAGTCTAGCGGTGTCTTAACCACCACATTTTTGAGAACAGAATAGGCCTGCTCAATGTTCTTTGCTGAAATCATATTGCACTTATTTCTTTCTATTATAAATATTGTACCAAAAATCCTGAAATAAACATAGGATTTATAATCAAAATTCACAAATATTTTTTATTTTCTCAGAATGGTCAAAAGAGCTGGCAAGCCAGCTCTTTACTATTCTTTGACCAGAACCCCGAGACTTCTAATTCAAGTAGAGCTACCTAACTCTACGATTTCGAGATTGGACTTCAACAGTTTGGGGAGCTGTTGAAGGTTGGAGATAGGGTTTGTCGGTAGACAAACTTCCCCTGGCCTTGCTTTCGTATTTCTGGGCAAGGGCTAGAATAGCCTATCCGTAGACTGCCTCGCTCTCTTGTTGTCAAGCTCGGGTTAAAATAGTCCCCTTCAACTTCCTCGCGCTCTCATTTTCAGGCGAGGGCTAAAACAGTCCACTCAACTGCCTTGCTTTCGTATTTCTGGGCAAGGGCTAGAATAGCCTATCCGTAGGCTGCCTCGCTCTCTTGTTGTCAAGCGAGGGCGTATGGTCGCTCTCACATTTCTAGGCGACCAGCTGAAAGAGTCTATCCCCAGACTCTTTCACTCCCCCGGACTTACCTCGCTTTCTCGTTTTTGGGCGAGGGCTAAAACAGTCCACTGGACTTACCTCGCTTTCTCGTTTTTAGGCGAGGGCTAAAACAGTCCACTGGACTGTTTTAGTTATAAATCTTAAACGCATCGTCGTCGTTGCGGCCTACGAATGGCATTGCTTTGCGGAGTTCTGCACCGACTTTTTCGATTTCAAGGTTTTCAGCTTCTTTACGGAAGGCTTCCATTTGTGGGCGACCAGCCTTGTAGTCGTTGACAAAGTCGTTGGCGAATTTTCCAGACTGGATGTCTGCCAATACAGCTTTCATGTTTTCTTTAACTTGGTCAGTAATCACGCGTGGACCTGATACGTAGTCACCGTATTCAGCAGTATTTGAGATAGACTGACGCATTTTCTTGAAACCACCCTCGTAAACAAGGTCAACGATGAGTTTCATTTCGTGCAATACTTCAAAGTAAGCCAATTCTGGCGCATAGCCAGCCTCTGTCAAGACTTCAAAACCAGCCTGCATAAGGGCAGTCAAACCACCACAGAGAACGGCTTGCTCACCGAACAAATCTTCTTCCGTTTCTTCTTTGAAGGTTGTTTCCAAGAGACCAACACGGGCAGAACCAACACCTTTAGCCCAGTCCATAGCGATGTGCTTGGCATTGCCAGTAGCGTCTTGATAGACAGCGTAAAGCGCTGGAACACCGAAACCTTCTTCAAAAGTACGACGAACAAGGTGACCAGGACCTTTTGGCGCACACATGAAGACGTCTACATCAGCAGGAACCTTGATAAATTCAAAATGAACGTTGAAACCGTGAGCGAAACCAAGGGCATTTCCTGCCTCCAAGTTTGGAGCAATTTCTTCATTGTAAAGGTCCGCTTGGATTTCGTCTGGAGCCAAAATCATGATAACATCCGCTTGTTTTGCTGCTTCAGCTACTTCAAAAGTCTCAAAGCCATCTTCTTTTGCCTTATCAAAAGATTTACCAGCACGCACGCCGATGATAACATCGTGTCCTGTGTCACGCAAGTTTTGGGCATGGGCATGGCCCTGTGAACCATAACCGATAACGGCGATACGTTTGCCGTCAAGTGCTGGAACTGTTACATCTTTTTCATATTGCATTGCTACTGCCATTTGTTAATCTCTTTTCTATTTTTTTACTTATAAATTCGGATGTTCAAAGAAAATGAACATTCTGTAATTTTGTCTATCATGTGCATCCCTAGTTGCTCAACTTTCTTTTAATTCTAGGCAGTGAGGCGAAGGCTATACTGAGGTATGCCAAGCCGAGCTAACGACGAAGTAAAAGACAAGTGAGTGACTAGGTTAGTCACGACTGAAACCAGTTGCCCCTGTCCTAGCAATGTTCTTAATGCCATAAGGCTGAATCACACGCAGGAGGGCGTCAATCTTGTCTCCGTCACCAGTCATCTGAATGGTAATGGAGTGAGGTGCCACATCGACAACGCTGGCACGGAAGGGTTGGATAATGGCTAAAATTTCTGCCCGCTTAGCTGGCGGAGCAACGATTTTAATCAGAATCACTTCCCGTTCCAAGTGCGGAATGTCTGTCAAATCGCGGACACGGACCACATCAATCAAGCGATTGAGTTGCTTGATAATTTGTTCCACTTCGTCCATGGTCGCAACATCAACGATGACCGTTACCCGAGAAATACCTGCAACTTCGGTCGGGCCGACTGAAATGGATTCAATATTGATTTGGCGCCGGGATAGGACACCTGTAAAGCGGTTGAGGACACCTGAAGAATTTCGTAATTTTGCTGTTAACATTCTACGCATTGAACTTCACCCCCAACATTTCCGCATTGCTCTTGCCGGCTGGTACCATTGGCACCACATGTTCGGCCTTGGAGATATGGACCTCAATCAGCATTGGTTTGTTTCCCAAGATGACCTTCATATCTTCTGCCAAGGTCGCCGGATTGTCAAAACTGTAATGGCTGATACCATAGGCTTCCGCTAGGAGCTGGAAGTTTGGCTCTGCATCAAATACTGACTGACTGCGACGTTCTTCATAGAAGGATTCTTGCCACTGACGAACCATACCCAGGGAATGGTTATTAATCAAGACAACCTTGATGGGCACACCATAGCCATTGAGGATAGCCAATTCCTGGTTGGTCATCTGGAAACCACCGTCACCGACAAAGACTACAACTTCCTTGTCTGGATTGGCTAGTTTAGCGCCGATTGCTGCTGGAATTCCGAATCCCATAGTCCCCATGCCGCCCGAAGTAATCAGCTGGCGCTGGTGCTTGTAAGGATAGAATTGAGCCGCCCACATCTGGTGTTGTCCCACATCTGTCACGATGATAGCATCGCCATTTGTCAATTGACCAATCAGCTCGATAGCTGCTTGTGGCTTGATAAAGTTGGCATCTTCCTCATACCAGAAAGGTGCTCGACGCTTGTTGTCCAATACCTGCTCCGTCCAGTCAGCATAGTCTGTCTCAACGGTTTCGCATTTCAACAGGGCTTGTAAGGTCGCTTTGGCATCTCCGACTACTGGAATTGCCGTCTTCATGACCTTGCCAATCTCTGCTGGGTCAATGTCCACGTGCGCAATAGTCGCATTAGGCGCATAGGTTGTCGGATTTCCCGTCAGGCGATCATCAAAGCGGGCACCGATGTTGATAATATAATCTGCATCATTCATGGCCATATTGGCTGAGTAAGTTCCGTGCATGCCACCCATCGCTAGGGCTAATTCGTGTTCAATCGGCATGGCTCCTAACCCAAGCAGGGTTGAAACAACAGGCAAGCGGTATTTCTCTGCAAAAGCAATCAATTCTTCCTGGGCTTCTGCATAGTTGACCCCACCACCAGCCAAAATCACTGGCTTTTTGGCCCGACTGAGCTGCTGGAGAATTTTCTTAACCTGCAAGCCATTTGGCTCTACCGTTGGTTGGTAGCTTGGCAAATGAACCGTCGGATCGTGATAGGCTTCAACAATTCTTTCCTGGATATCCTTTGGCACATCGATGACTACTGGACCTGGACGGCCTGTGGTCGCAATATGATAGGCTTCTGTAATCACTCGAGGAATATCTGCTGTGTCCCGAATCTGGTAATTGTATTTGGTGATTGGCATGGTCATACCAATGACATCGGCCTCCTGGAAGGCATCCTTACCGATACCGCGCGTCGCAACCTGTCCTGTGAAAACCAGAAGAGGCACGCTGTCGCCCATGGCATCCGCTATCCCTGTAATGGCATTAGTTGCCCCTGGTCCAGATGTGACGATGGCTACGCCCACCTTTCCTGATGATTTGGCATAACCTTCCGCCTCGTGGACCGCTCCTTGTTCGTGACGAGCCAAGACGTGCTGAATCCCCTCGTATTGATAGATAGCATCATATAAGGGGAGGACTGCCCCACCTGGATAGCCAAAGACCAGGTCCACACCCAATTGATGCAAGCTATCTAAGATTAAATAGGAACCTGAACGCGGTTGATCTAATTGGATTTCTTGCACATGTATTCCTCCTCTCTGCAATGTTGTATCTACTATCATAACACATGGAACTTAAATGTCAAGGAATATTCTGAAAATTCCTACATTTGTTCGTTTTCCTTATTTCAAGCCGAAATCTTAAACCAAACTTAAGTCAAATCAAGATGTAGGCTATTTTCAGATTTCTTTCAGAAAACTCCTCTATAGTGGGTGTATAGCAAAAAACGAAACGAGGTATTCCCATGTATTATGTCATCATCCCCGCCTATCAGCCAGATCAGAAATTACTGGAGCTATTGAACGCTTTGAAGCATCGGCTCAATTGCAAGATTATTGTAGTTAACGACGGAAGCACTGAAGCTTCGAAAGCCATCATCGAGCAAGCTAGTTCCTACGCAACCGTTCTTCACCACGAGCGTAATTTAGGAAAAGGCCAGGCCTTGAAAACTGCTTTTCAATATATTCAAGAACGTGACTCCAATTCTGTCATCGTAACAGCTGATGCGGACGGCCAGCACTCCGTCAACGATATGGATAGAGTGGCCCGGGCTGCTATGAATTTGCCCAATCACTTGGTTCTGGGAGTCCGTCAATTTAGCAATGATGTGCCTTTCCGCAGTCGTTTTGGTAATAAGCTGACCCGTCTACTCTTCCGCCTTCAAACTGGTGTCAAGGTTAGCGATACCCAGACTGGTCTACGTGCCTTTCATTCCAAGCTCCTGCCCTTTATGCTGAAAATCGAAGGCCAACGTTATGAGTACGAAATGAATATGCTGACTCAAGCTAGCCAAGAGTTCCCCATTACCGAGGTTCCCATTCAGACCATCTATATAGATGATAATGCTAGCTCGCATTTCCGACCTATCAAGGATGGCTTACTCATCTACAAAAACCTCTTCAAATTTGCCCTGGCCTCACTTGGCGGCTTTCTGGTAGACTACGGTGCCTATGCCCTGCTTATCGCAAGTTTGACTGCTCTGCCCTCGGGTATTCATATCCTCATTGCTAATGGCTTAGCTCGTCTTACCAGCTCTCTGTCCAATTATTACCTCAATAAAAAGTTGGTCTTTCAAAGCGAGCAGAGCGTCCAAACTACTGGCCTCGGTTATTTGACCCTAGCTTTGGCCCTCTTCATCTGCGACACCTCTCTGATTTATATTTTCCACCAACTATTTGGATTGAATCTTTATTTGGTGAAAATCACAGTTGGCCTTTCCCTCTTTTTCTTCTCTTGGTATATTCAAAAACATATTATTTTCAATGAAAGGAAGGCACTTGCCCATGAAATTGCTTAAAAAACCCTTTATATACGCATCACTATTCGGCACATTACTCACTGGTGGTTTCACCTACTCCATGCTCAAAACCTTTGTCCTCTCTGAAGCTATTACAACAGTAGAATCAGCAACGACAACCGCTGCAGCGACGACAAATTCCAGTACAGCAGCAAGTAGCACCGCTGCAACAACCGCAACCAATGTGACAACAACTGATACCTCTTACGCTGATGACAACATCCAAATCACACTCGAAACCATTACAACCAACAACACAACTGTCTATGTAGCGGATATCCAAGTCAGCTCACCTGAGTACTTGAAAACAGCCTTAGCTCAAAATACTTATGGTACCAACGTCACAGCCAAAACATCTGCAACCGCTGCAGCCAACAATGCCATCTTGGCGGTCAACGGCGACTACTACGGTGCCAACTCAACAGGTTACGTCATCAAGAATGGTGTCCTCTACCGTGATACCGTCCGTGACAATGCTTCTTATGGTGACTTGGCAATTTATGCTGACGGCTCATTTGAAATTATCTATGAAAATGAAATAACAGCTCAAGAGTTAATTGACAATGGCGTTGTCAACTTGCTCGCCTTCGGGCCAACCTTGGTAGAAAATGGTGAAATCGTGGTGGATACATCAACAGAAGTTGGACGGGCCATGTTTTCCAACCCTCGTTCAGCCATTGGTATCATTGATGAAAACCACTATATCATCGTTGTGGCAGACGGTCGTACTTCTGAAAGTGAAGGTCTATCCCTCTATCAACTGGCAGAAGTTATTAAACAATACGGAGCAACAACTGCCTACAACCTAGACGGCGGTGGTTCATCAACCCTCTACTTCAACGGTCAAGTGATTAACAACCCAACAACAAACGGAAATACTATCTCAGAAAGGGCGGTGAGCGACATTGTCTACATCGGCTACTAATACAGAAAACAAACGCACTATTCGCACATTTATCACTTATTTAGCACTAACATCCTTCCTCTTCATCTTCAGTCGGGTCTATGAAAGCCTCAGTTATGGAGAAACAGCTTTCCATATGCACTATCTGTTCTGCGTAACCCTAATCGGTGGAAGTCTTCTACTTGGCTTGATGACCATCCATCGCACACTCTCTCGCCTGACCTATAATCTCTGGAATTCAGGTGTTGCAACCATTACAGCAGGTTTTCTCCTCCGTGGCATCATCAACCTGTCCGGACGGTCTACAACCCTGGATCAACCTTACTGGTATGTCGGTGCTGGCTTCCTGATTCTAGCTGTGATTAGCCTCTTCATCAAGCAGATCAAAACAGCTGCTCCAACAGTATAATTTCAATAAAGTGAAGCAGTTCCCCGCTAATATGTGGAAGCTGTTTCCTTTTGTTTTCAAAAAATTCAGAAATTTCCCATTATTCGTCAAATCCTTTTTCATATCCCTCATAACTATGGTATAATAAGGAAACCAATCACCAGAAAGATAGGGAGAAGAGAAATGACAGATAAAGATACACTTAAAACCCTTCGTCACCGTAGCTCAGTCTACGATTCAATGGTCAAATCGCCCAACCGTGCTATGTTGCGTGCCACAGGCATGACCGATGATAGTTTTGAAAAGCCGATTGTCGGTGTGATTTCGACCTGGGCTGAAAATACGCCTTGTAATATTCACTTGCATGATTTTGGAAAATTAGCCAAAGAAGGGGTCAAAGATGCTGGCGCTTGGCCAGTTCAATTCGGTACCATCACCGTTGCAGACGGAATCGCCATGGGAACTCCGGGCATGCGTTTCTCACTGACTTCACGCGACATTATCGCTGACTCAATTGAGGCAGCTATGGGAGGGCACAACGTCGATGCCTTTGTAGCAATCGGAGGCT
Organism: Streptococcus sp. A25; assembly: GCF_043674095.1. Taxonomy (NCBI): domain Bacteria; kingdom Bacillati; phylum Bacillota; class Bacilli; order Lactobacillales; family Streptococcaceae; genus Streptococcus; species Streptococcus sp. A25. The sequence goes on along the minus strand of NZ_JBIMJO010000006.1, from coordinate 5,752 downwards.
GTGACAAGAACATGCCTGGTTCCATGATTGCCATCGCCAACATGGACATTCCAGCTGTTTTTGCCTATGGCGGCACCATTGCTCCAGGAAATCTGGACGGCAAAGACATCGACCTGGTTTCAGTGTTTGAAGGAATCGGAAAATGGAACAACGGCGATATGACCGAAGAAGATGTCCGTCGCTTGGAGTGTAATGCCTGCCCTGGACCTGGTGGATGTGGTGGTATGTACACAGCCAATACCATGGCCTCTGCCATTGAAGTCTTGGGTATGTCTATCCCAGGCTCATCTTCTCACCCTGCTGAATCTCCTGAGAAGAAGGCTGACATTGAAGAAGCTGGTCGTGCTGTTGTACGCATGCTAGAACTGGGCATCAAGCCGTCTGACATAATGACTCGTGAAGCCTTTGAAGACGCCATTACAGTCACCATGGCTCTCGGTGGCTCCACCAACGCTACTCTTCACTTGCTAGCCATTGCTCACGCTGCAAACGTTGACTTGACCTTGGAAGATTTCAATGATTTCCAAGAACGCGTGCCTCACTTGGCAGACCTGAAACCATCAGGAAAATACGTCTTCCAAGACCTCTACAATGTCGGTGGCGTCCCAGCTGTCATGAAATACTTGCTCAAAAACGGCTTCCTCCATGGTGACCGCATCACCTGTACAGGTAAAACCGTTGCTGAAAACTTGGAAAACTTTGCAGATTTAACACCAGGTCAAGATGTCATCATGCCACTTGAAAATCCAAAACGTGCAGATGGCCCACTCATCATCCTCAAAGGTAACCTTGCTCCTGAAGGTGCCGTTGCCAAGGTTTCCGGTGTGAAAGTCCGTAACCATACTGGTCCAGCTAAGGTCTTTGATTCAGAAGAAGAGGCGATTGAAGCTGTCTTGACTGACGAAATCGTCGATGGCGATGTAGTCGTTGTCCGCTATGTTGGGCCAAAAGGTGGGCCTGGTATGCCGGAAATGCTGTCGCTTTCATCTATGATTGTCGGAAAAGGCCAAGGCGACAAGGTAGCCCTTCTGACTGATGGCCGCTTCTCTGGTGGTACCTATGGTCTGGTTGTTGGCCACATCGCTCCTGAAGCCCAGGATGGTGGCCCGATCGCCTACCTCCGCACAGGAGATTTGGTGACGGTGGACCAGGATACCAAGGAAATCACCATGCACGTTTCTGACCAAGAAATCGAAGAACGCAAGAAAACAACTGTCATTCCACCTCTCTACAGCCGCGGTGTGCTCGGAAAATACGCTCATACCGTATCATCCGCATCTAAAGGTGCTGTCACAGACTTCTGGAATATTAACCGTTCAGGAAAATAACCTACTTACTCCATTTTCCCCTATCCTCGTGATGGGGGATTTTTTTTTGCGCCCAAAATAGAACTTTAAGCTTTCTTTAATATTTATTTTAGTTTTATTTAATAGTTGACCTTTATATTAGAACCTGTACTCACAGCTCGGCACCTTTAGCTAAGGCTAGTTTTCTGCCACTCATCGTTCGTTTCTTTTGAAATACAGTCAGTATTCCTTCAAAAAACAGCCTTGATTTGCAAAAAAACTATCTCTTATCTAAAAGTACCTTACTTGTAAATACAGTTTCTGACAAACATCAACAGTTCATTAGAAAGAGGTCTCACATGAAAACCACTATCAGCCAAAAACAATTCAAACGCAAGGAAACCAAATACATCCTTAGTAAAGCGACTTGGAGACTCTTCCTTCGCGATGCCCAGCCCCATCTCCTTGCAGATGACTACGCTCATTCAACCATTACCAGCATTTATTTTGATAATGAGGATTTTGACATGGTGCAGGATGCCTTAGCCAAAAAGTATCAGCGTGAAAAGGTTCGGATTCGGCTCTACGATGCTCATCCTCATGCCAACAGCACCGCCTTTTTGGAAATCAAGAAAAAAATCGATGGCATTGGTTACAAGTACCGACTGGAATCAACACCGCGCATTATTCAATATTTCCTCCGTACAGGTTTGCGCGACAGCAGCCTGACAGACCAACCTGTCTGCCAAGAAATTCAATCGCTTCGGAAACGGTATGGCAATCTCTATCCGAAAATTCTCATTCGCTATGAACGCCAGTCCTTCAAGGGGCTAGAGGATCCAAAACTCCGCTTGACCATTGACCAAAACGTTACCTATTCAGACCAACATCCGGCTCTTAAATCAGCTGCAAAAGAAAAGGTCCTGCTGGACCCTGACCTAATGATTATGGAAATCAAAGCAGCTGAGACGATTCCAGATTGGCTATCCGCGCTCCTTGAAAAGCACGCCATTGAGAGAAAACCCTTCTCCAAATACGGAACGGCTTACCGCCTCGCAACTAGCCCAGAAAAGGAGTTGATAGCCTATGCACCTATTCGATAGTATCTTATCTACCACCAGCTCCATCGCCCTGCAAATCAGTTTAATTATGGGGATCAGCTTGGTGCTGGGTTATCTACTGGCAATGACCTACAAGCACAAATCCAGCTACAGCAAGGAATTTGTCATAACTTTGACCCTGATGCCAACCCTGATTGCCTTTATCATCTTCTTGGTCAACGGCAGTCTGGGGACTAGCTTAGCCGTCGCTGGGACCTTTAGTCTCATTCGCTTCCGCTCTGCCTCTGGCTCTTCCAAAGAAATGCTGGCAGTCCTACTGGCTATGGCCATCGGATTAGCAACAGGAACCGGTTATCTGGGACTGGCCAGCCTTCTGACGCTCGTCATCTGCGGCGCCATGCTCCTCTTTGAAACTGTGAATTTTGGTCAAACCGATCACAGGAGACGACACATTCTCCTAACTGTTCCCTTGGATTTTGATTACCAACATTTTTTCAAGAAGGTCTTCAAAGCAGCTTGTAAGGAGGAAGAAATCCTATCCATTAGCTACAAAAAGAAAAAGCAGGCACTGGTCCTCGAATATTCTCTGGTTTTGGAATCAAGCATTTCAGACCAAGTCTTGACAGAAACCATTGTCAACGCCAAACCACTCAACTTTATTATCAATAAACAGACACCTAAAAAGAAATATTTATAAAGAAAGACGGAAATCATTATGATGAAAACTAAGACGAAAAAACTACTCGCCTCTGGCATTACCCTCCTCACTATCGCTACGTTAGCTGCTTGTTCTTCTGCTCAAGGACAGACCCAAATCAGCAAGACGATTACCAGCAGCCAAGTAATGACGACCAATTCAAGCACGAGCAACACCGCAAGCACTTCTAGCATTGATTGGTCGTCACTCCCTAGTCAAGAAGTTACCTTGTCTGACGAGGGCTTGACCATCACTGAAGGCGGAACCTATATTCTTAGCGGTTCGACTACAAAAGGTGTAACCATTGACACTCAGGAAAATGTGCGTTTGATTTTGGCCGGAGCTACCATTTCTAGCACAGATACCGCAGCTATCAATGTCCTTTCTGCTGATAATCTTGAAATTAACTTGCAAGATGGCACCGAAAATACTGTCTCAGACACTAGCACTCATTCCGATACAGATATTGAAGGGGCTATTCATTCGGAGTCGGATTTAGTTATCACTGGCAATGGTAAACTGACCGTTGAAGGGAATTTCCAAGACGGGATTGTCTCTACCGATGACTTGACCATCGAGGCTGGAAATATTACGGTAACAGCTCAGGATGACGGTATTCGCGGTAAGGATTCATTGACCATCACAGGTGGTACTATTGATGTGACGGCAGGTGGCGATGGTGTCAAAGCGACAAATGATGAGGATACTACGAAAGGAAATACCACTATCACGGGCGGAACCATCACTGTCACAGCAGGTGACGACGGTATCAAAGCTGAATCTGCCTTGACCATTGAAGATGGTTCGATTAAAGTAACTGAGTCAACCGAGGCCTTGGAAGGAACCAATATCACTATCAATGGTGGAACTTTGGATGTTTATGGTTCTGATGATGCCATCAATGCTGCAAGCGATACAGCCAGCGATATCTTCATCAAGGTCACCGGGGGTGATTTGACCGTTGCTGTCGGAAATGGCGATACGGATGCCTTTGATTCCAATGGTGATTTGATCATTTCTGGTGGCACCATTGACATAACTGCACCTACTTCAGCCTTTGACTTTGACGGTTCCGTCTCCTTTACAGGTGGAGATGTCACGGTCAATGGCCAGAAACAAACTGAAATTGTCCAAACCGGCCCCGGCGCAATGGGGGGCGCACCTGGAGGTCGCGGTGGATGGTAATCGAGTAGGGACTGGGCAAAAAAGCCTAGCACCACTTTTCAGAGTTCGTGTCAACATCTCAGCGCAGTGGTTGATTGGCAGATTTGTTCGTGTTCTACACTCCAAATCTGACCTAATCAACTATGCGGGGGTGGGAAGACGAACTCTTTTTTAACTAGTCGAGTTCTTTCCCACTCCCTCTCACACCACCGTGCGTGCCGTTCGGCAAACAGCGGTTCAACTAACTTTTAACGCATGTCGTTTTAGATAATAATCTAGGCAAGAAACCAGTCCACGTTTAGCGAGGACTGGTTTTGATATGGCACGTTTCAGTACCAACCTCTGAGCCACTATTTGATACGACTACCTTCTTGGACTTTGGTGTTCTTTGCCACATTATCCGCTATATACGCCTTTATATCACGTTTCTGTTCGTAGTGCTACGATTTCACTATCCCTTCCTCTGACGGTCTTGGTTTCTAGCGTCAGACTTAAAACGGTCCCTCTCCAGACCGTTTTAATCCACTACCTCACGATAGTCAGGCTTGGGAGTTGCTATTGGGTTCACCGGTAGCGGGTGCCCAGCCATACTTATCACAGGCAACTTGGACAGAATAAACAAATACCTCCTTTGGAACGAATGCCATAAAAACACTGAATCAGAGGGATTTTGACCAGTATAACAGGGTCAAGACTAGGACGACCATTGTCAGACGAATAGGTTTCTTCGACTAATCCGTAGATTAAATCAAAATCGATAACTTTATCAACTTGGCGCAGGAAATAATCCTCAGGCACTAGCTAGTCAAGGGTATAGAAACCGTACTGATTGCGGTTATAGTCAGGTTTTTCTTTGTGTAGCATAGGAGAACCTCACAAGTCCTTTTTATTATATTATACTCCTAAACACGAAGAAAAGCCCTTAGAAAATCAATCCTAAGGACTTTGTCTTCAGTCTGAGAGAACACATGTTCTCTCTTCCTTTTTATCTGCCCACAACTAGCGTAGGGACAGCCTATTGGGAAAGCTAGGCTTTCCGTTTTCTATTTTCATTCATTACTTGTATAGTGGGAGGACATGTACGAATGAAAACAGATTAGTCTTCATTACGACGACGTTTACCTGCAAGCGCAAGTGCTGCAACTAGCATACCTGCACCAAGAATTGCTGCCGCAGATGATGCTTCACCAGTGTTTGGCAATTGAGCTGCACCTGGTGTTGCTGGTGTTGCCGGTGTAACTGGGGTTACAGGTTCGGCAGGTACAGCTGGGGTTACAGGTTTACCTGGTACAACCGGAGTTACTGGTGGTGTAACTGGCTTACCTGGTTCTGTAGGCGTTACAGGCACGTAAGGGATTGGTGTGTTCTCACCTGGCGTTGTTGGAACTGGTGGAACATACCCTTTCTTAGGATCCGTTGGGTCAACCGGTTTCAATGGCTCGTTAGTCTTAGGATCAACTGGCACATAACCTGGTACATGTGGAATTGACGGAACTTCACCATCTGGGTAAGGTGATGTTGGATCGATTGGCTTATCTGGGTTC